>DAOUDQ010000155.1:0-1694 GCA_034431045.1 Dehalococcoidia bacterium
GCCGAGACTGACGTACTTCGCCTTCAGCGTCGTGCCCTGGGCAAGTGCGGACCCGCCCGAGAAGCGGCGATAGATGGCGTAGCTTTCGGCAGCGCATGCCTCCCAGATGAAGGCATTCACCGGGGCCACCGGGAGGGCGTCCATCCAGGCTCGGAGCGAGACCTGCATCGGATACCATTCGGCAACGTACGCGGCGAAGTTGGCCATCTGTGCGGTGTTGATAGCGGTGAGGGTTGGGTCGATCTGGGTGCTCTGCATCCGGGCGTTGTAGGCGGCGACTCGTTGGGCTTCAGAGCGCATCGAAACCTCCTACACGACCGTTATGGTGAAGACGTCCAGGGCGATCTTGACGGTCATGGCCACGTTGAGGCCGTCGGTCTGCCACTTCGTGGCGATGATCTGGGCGATGGCGTCGAGCGCCGGTTGCCCGGTCGTCTTCGTGAGCTTCCAGAGCTGGGAGGCGTAGGCCTGGTAGAAGCCGTACGTGATCGGGAAGATGGTGTTGTCGGTCGCCAGGGCGGCGTTGACCAACAGCTGCATCGGGACAAAGTCAGCGGCGAAGATGGCGAAGTCGGTCTTCATGCCCGAGAGCCGGGCCGCGATCTTCAAGCTGACGGTTGTCGGGACTACCTTCGCGTCATAGTCGGCTATCCGGTCGGCGTCCGATCTCGGGAGCGCCATAGGATTCGCCTCCTGTTAGGAAGTGGGGCGGTCGCGATCGTGCCTTTCGGGTCTCAGCTCGAAGCGGGCGGCCTGAGCCGGTCCTAGCTCGACCGTGGCCGCCCGCCAGAAACACGATAGCGACCGGCGCGGACTTTGTCAAGCGGGGGGGTTAGACTACGGTGGTGAAGGTCCAGGTCGCGGACTTGGTCCCGGGCCCGGCGGCGTTGCGGCCGACGATGTACCACGAGTAGTTCGTCAGGCCGAGCAGGCCTGCGTAGGCGTACAACAGACCGGGTTGGTCGTGGCTCACCTCTGCGGGGGGGTCTACCGTTCGGTAGAGCCAGACGTCGTAGCCGGTGGCGCGGAGCGCGGCGTTCCAGGTCAGATTCCCGGCCTTGGGTTCTGCCGGGGCCCCGTTGGCAGGCAGGAGTAGGATCGGGATGGCAGGCTCGACGGTGATGCTGTGGATGGACTCGGCTATCAGCCCGAGGATGTCGGCGTTACCGCCCAGGCTCAGGTACTTGTCGTGGAGGATGGTGGCCATGGTGTCGGCAGTGGAGCCTTTGAACCTGCGGCCCAGGGCGAACAGCTCGTTGTTAAAGGCCTCGTAGAGCAAGGTACCGGCGCCAGGCACGGCGTACTCGTTGAGGATGGACCGCAGCGCGACCTGCATTGGGTATGAGGCCTGGACGTGGCCCGCGTAGCCGGTCTTCTGCATGGGGTTGGTGGCTTCCATGGTCGGGCCGATCAGCGGGCTTTGCATCCGGACTTTGTATCCGGCGCGCCGCCGGGTTTCGGATCTCATCGGCGTAGCATAGCGCCCAGGGTTCCGGCTGTCAAGTCGGCGCGGCCACGGCCCTGAGATTTTGACAGTGACAATCTCATTGAGTGAGACAGTCGCTAGGGCCGGGCTAGGCAGTGCGCGGTTCGAAACGGGTCCTGGGCGCCGGGCCACTTGAGCTCGACGTCCCCCTCCGCGAGGCAGCCCGCGCGGCCGGGCTCGCCTGGGGGGGCGAAGCGGAGGAACATAC
>DAOUDQ010000156.1:0-5106 GCA_034431045.1 Dehalococcoidia bacterium
CATCGACCCCTTCCCGCCGCATCAACAGCAGCAGATCAAGGTGCAGCTCTCTACCGTCCTTGAGGCGGTCCTCTGCCAGGCCCTGCTGCCCAGGGCCGACAAGTCAGGCCGGGTGGCGGCAGTGGAGGTGATGGTAGCGACGTCCGCGGTCAGGAACCTGATTCGAGAGGGCAAGACCTTCCAGATCCCCAACGTGATTCAGACCGGCTCTCAGCACGGTATGCAGACCTTGGACCAGGCGCTGGCCGCCCTATGCCGGGCGAAGGTGGTCACTCCCGATGAGGCCCTGGCCCGATGCGCCAACCCCGAGGAGTTCAAGAGAGCCGTCGGGACAACGGCAGCCGGACTTCGGACGTAGGTCCGATTTGCCACTTGCCCCGTGCCGCTGACTATTCCTCCCACTTGTTCTGGCGGCCCAGACCTTTTCCTGGATGCTCGCTAATGCGGCCTGCGAAGAAAGCCTGGTCAAGGGGAAAAGGTCTAGCTTCGGCTTGGCCCGATCCGCAATGAGGACCCCCCAGACGAAGCAGTCGAATAGGTCGTACAAGCCGTCGCTGAGGCTTGCTAGATCGGGCTCTCTCCAGGACTGGGTATTGATGGCCTGACTCAGGTTCAGGGCCTTCTGCAGGTCTGTACGGTCGTTTGTGACCGCTTCGCTGCTGGTGTCCATCGCTCCGGCACGTCCCAACATGACTCAGAGAATCCACCACTGCCTGAGGTGGTGCCTCAACTGCTCAATCACTAGGTCAACAGAGTGAGGCTGGGCTTGCCCGCGACGCCTCTCGCTCTTCGAGCCCTTGACCAGGCCATAGGACAGGGCGTCGCTGCGACCCGCTTCTTTGGGCGGGCCCTTTTCCAAGGCGGGATTCGGCAAGCCCAGCAAGGATGACAGCAGGCTGTGGGCCAACATACCAATCGATTTGGCGTTGTAGCCACCCTCCAGGGTGAGCACCAGCCCCTTGTTCTGAAGTGAAAGGAGCCCCTGGCCCAGGAGGTGGTACCCCTGCGACGAGACCCGCATTCCTCCTATCGGGTCCTGATGGTGAGCGTCGAAGCCGCACTCGACGATGATGTATCTGGGTCGAACCTGGCTGTGGACCGGGCGAACGACAGCCTCGAAGACCCTCAGGTAGTCGCTGTCGCCTGAGCCCGCAGGCAGGGGCACGTTTATGCTGAACCCCTGGCCGGGCCCGCTGCCGATTTCCTCCACGAAGCCTTCGTTGGGGAAGGAGCCTACGGGGTTACGGTGGATAGATATGGTTAGCACGTCAGGGTCGGTGTAGAAGATATGCTTGGTTCCGTTGGAAGCGTGGACATCCCAGTTGAGCACCATCACCCGCCCTCGAGCCTTAAGGGCCTTCGCCAGGATGGCCGAGTTGTTGAACAAGCAGAAGCCACCGTACATGTCGGGCAAGGCATGGTGGCCTGCCGGACGGGTTAGGGCGAATGCAGCGTCGCAGTCCCGCTGGACGAGGTCACCAGCCTTGAGTGCGGCACCAGCTGCCGCCAGGGCGGCCTGCCAGGAGCCGGCGCACATATATGTACTTCTGGGCAGCCGGGTCGGGCCCCGCGCAGACGTTCTACGAATGAACTCGATGTATTCCCGGCTGTGCACCGCGGCCAGTTGCTCGACGGTAGCTACAGGAGCGTCCAGTAAGACCCGGCGTTGGCCATCAAAGAAGCCCATCCCTTTGAGGTACGTCAGGATGCCTTCCACCCTCCCCGGCGAATCCTCCGGGAACGCCTCGGATGCGTGCCCACGGTGCGCCTTGGCATAGATGAGCGCGATGCTTGAAAGCGGCACAGGCTCGCGGCTGGACGGCTGCCGTCCTCGCTGTTGAGCAGGCGGGGGGATGACCGAGGCGACCGCCTCGCCTTCAGGGGAGGGTGCCTCCGGACGAGCAACGACCGACTTCGCCGCCCTTTTCAGTTCCCTGTCGCTTCGCCCGGCCTGCTTGAGAATGAGCGCTTGCAGCTTGGCCAGCGTCTCCTGGGCGCCAAGCTCCTCTAGCCTGGTTTTGACCGCCTCATCATCGATCTGCTCCAGCTCGTGGTGGAGGGCGTCGAATATCTCTCCCAGGGTCATTGACGTTGGGGCCTTGGGCTGCTTAGTCATTCTCTCGCCGCTTCCATCTCACTCGCCCATCAGATAGGCACCGTCAGCCAGACGTTTCCGCACTTCGCACACTCCACGCTGATCTGTTCGCTCTGCCCGTTGGCCAGGGTATGAAAGGCGATGGTGACCGAGCCGCAGGCGCAGGGGATGCGGGATGTGTCGGTCTTGATGAAGGTCTTCTGATGCTCTGCTGTCCCGGCCGCCGATCCCGGCACCGTGGACATGAAGGCCCGGGCAAAGCTGGGGACGCGTGACAACTCCTGTCGCAGGACGTTCGTTTTGAGGCGGTCGGCGCAGGCAGTGATGTTGCCAGCCACCAGGCCCAGCCCATTGTCGGGCGGCCCGCCGAAGACCCGCTGCTTGGCCTCGGAGGGGAGGAGCAGATATCCGAACTTGTCGTGGAAATCGATCTGCGCTTCCTCTGGCGGGCGCAGGAACCCCAGCGCCTCAAAGAACTGCTGCGAGTTGGCGCTGAGGGGGCGGGTGATGAGGTGGCCGGGCGCGATCATCCCTACCAGGGTCATCAGGTTCAGCCCGATCTTGTGGCCTCGATGCTCTGCCCCTACTTCGATCATCCTCAACACGTAGACCGGGGTCTTGTCTCGGTCGCTTCTATCCCACTTCTCGAACATGCACCACCCCAGCAGGGCGTTCCCGGCAATGCAGCCGAGCACAACGGGCCCCGGTCTGGTTATCCAGCTCCGGAGATTACCCCGGTAATCGGCCATCCCCAGCGCCCGCTTGAAGTAGCCGAGTCCCTTGAGGTCCAGGGACTGAACGTCCTGCGGCCGTTCGAAGGCGGCGTACTGGCGGCTTCCGGCGGCTGACGATGCAAGGTGCAGCATGCTAACCCCTTCTCATGGGCGTGATCATCAGAGGGCGGCGAACGGCGGAGGGCTAGGACCTTCCCTTCGGCGGGCCCCGGTTGCAGAAGTAGTCCTTGCACACCTGAGGGCGACTCCCGTAGATGCGGCAGCGGCTGGAGCCGTCTCGCCTGATGACCAGGAAGTAGCACCCCTCGGGCGTCGCCTTGATCTGGCCATCGCCGTTCAGGAATTCCGCCCTGTTGTATCCCAGCTTCTCGATCCCTCGTATCTCCTCCTCGGTGACCCGTACCCCCACGGTCCGCTTGCAGCAGTCGCCCCGGTGGTAGCATCTGCCGCTCCGGACCAGGAGGCTGGCCACCTCATCCAGGCTGGCTACGGGAGTGCGTTCGTGTTGGGGGCCGTGGACGACCCCTCGAGACAGCTCGTCTCGAATGCCGTATCGTCTCTCGAAGAGGTCGAGGTACGTCTGCAGGCTTTCGATGACGACGTCCTTGAGCCCGCAGGGGGCCATGTTCTTCTGTCGGTAAACGTACCTGGCCCTGCGGAGGAGCTCTTCCTCCTCCTTGGTGAATTCGACCGAGCCGTCGTTCATACGGACCTCCACCTAGGAGCCGTGGAGACGGCAGGCTGGGACCCGCCTTCCCTATGGCAGGGTCCGTTCGATGCTCCCAGCTATGTGCTCCACTCCCGTAGCGCCAGCCGTCTACTCTTCGCCTTTGCTTTCCTCGCTACCGCCTTTGCTACCGTCGCCGCCACCTGCTGTCACCGCCGCTGCGGCGGCCTCGGGTGTGTGCTCGGCGGTCTCCAGCAGGGCCTCCTCGGTCTTGAGACCGAGCACCCTGGGCTGGATGGAGGCCGTTTCTGCCGCGCCCGCTCGCCCTGCCTCGACCTCGGGCGGGTAGATCAGATAGACCAGCGAGTTCTGGCGGATAGCCATCTGGAGCTGGGTCGCTGATATCCCGGCCTTCTCCAGAAGCACCTCCTGCCAGCCCTCCGGCGCGACCCTGATAGTGCCGTCGTAGCCTTTGGCGGCCAGCTCGGCATATCGTACCGCCTGTCCGGCCACGGTGATGCGCTTCACCAGGGCTTTGCGGAAGGACTGGTGGATGAGGTTCATGCTCTCCACGGCGGAGTTCTGAAAGCGACCGTTGTACAGGTCCGTTACTTCGCGGTGGGCCGGCAGCATCTCCCCCATCAGGCGGATGTAGGTGGCGATGGCCTCGTGGAAGGGGTTGACCGGCGTTACCACCACCTTGCCAGCGAAGTGCTGGACCCCCTCCAGAGCGCTGAGAATGGAACGCCCCTCGTTGATGGCGGCAATGAAGGAGTCCCAGTCAGGGTAGTCTTCGGGCGACATGGACTCGGCTAGGGCTGTCCCCTGGTTGATCATGTAGGGAAGCAGGCCCTCAACCCCCTGCTTCTCGGCGATGTCCTCCAGGAAGAGCATCATCCCTACGTCAACGAAGGGGTTAGTGGGCAGCTCCTGGGCCAGTACCCGCTTGGTTGCAGTGTCCTTAGGCATCTGTATTCCTCCTCTCTGCTAGTCGCCTCAAGACAGGCGCTGCTGGGCGCTAGCCTTGACGTACGCTGAGGTATCCAGCTTGCCCTGCTCTACCAGGGCATAGACCGCCATGTGGTCTCTCAGCAGGCTGACGATGTACCGCTCCTCAAGGCCGAGGATCTCAAGAGACGGGGTATATATCACCCTGCTGCCCAGGCGGCTCCTGCCCGCTAGGTGCAGGCACTCCAGAGGCTTGCCGCCTACCATGAGGGCACTGGCGGCCTCCTCGCGGAACACCTGGTTCATGGGGTCGAAGCTGGACACGGCCGTCCCGCGGATATTCTGGTTGTAGTACTCCGTGATCTGGGCGTCGATGGGAGGTATGGCCTGGCCCATGATGTTGATCCAGCGGTCGTAGACGGCGACCATCGGGTCTCGCTCCAGGGCGTAGACGTAGCCGATTATCTCCCCTTCGCTGTCGTTGATGGCCATGTCCGTCAGGACCCGCACGTCCCCCTCCACGGTGAGGGAGGTGCGGCGCTCGTTGGTGGCGATGTTGAACTGGGGCCAGCCAACGAATGTCTCGGTGCCGATCCTCTGGGCGTAGGTCTTGCCTACCCGGATCCAGTAGTCGACCACCGCCCCCACTCCCGATTTCTCCG
>DAOUDQ010000157.1:0-8971 GCA_034431045.1 Dehalococcoidia bacterium
CTCACCCATGATGGCATTGCGGGCTAGGTCACCCAGGCAGAGGTTGTACATGGCGTGTACGTCGAGGATGACGTTATCGCCGTGCTCGATCCGCTTCCTGGTAGGCGGGGTGCACCCTCCCCAGTAGTAGGCGGCTCTGTGGCCCGAGCCTATCTCCTGGCCGCCGGTGAACGTCCAGTTGAGTTCGCTGCCCGCCTTCCTCATGGCGTATTCAGCGATGCCCGCCACCTCCGTCTCCGTCATACCAACCCTCAACTCCTTGAGCACTGCCCCCAGACCCAGGTCACAGATCTCGGCGGCCCGCCGGAAAGATTCGACCTCGGCCTCATCCTTGATGATGAATATCTCATTCAGGACATGGGTGGCGTTCTTGAAGGTGGCCTGGGGGAAGGCATCCCTCAGGATCTCGTACTCGCTGGCCAGCAGGAAGGTCTCTATCCTGATAGGTGAGTGGCCCAGCTCGACCCCTATTCGCCCCTTCTCTAGCCCCCTGACTCTAAGATATGAGAGAATCTGGTCCCACATAGCCATGCCTGGCAGGGGGGCCACACCGGTCACATTCTTGAAGAAGCTGTCGTCCTTTACGCGTTCGCTATCGAGCCCCAGCACGTATAGCTGCGGCTCGCCCTCGCGCGGAATGACCGCCACGCCTCGCCAAGGAACGAAAGCGCCAAAGACGTATCCCACGGTGCTCAGCCTTGTGGCGATCAACACATCAATGTCCTGCTCATCCATCTTGGCCTGGATCTTTTTCAGCCTGGCCTCGTAGTCCACTTGCGTGCTCAACTTCCCACCTCCTGCTGCCTACTCAAGACAGGAGAGACGTTGCTCACTGCCTCTCCCAGGGTGCTAATCTAGCACAGAAGCGGTCAAGGGTCGCGCCCGGATTAGGGCATGTACCGCTCAGCACCGGGTGAACTACAGGTCGACAAGGTCGCTCCCGCCGATGCTCCTGCCCTCAGTGGAGGTCCTCCGGGGCGACACCACCTTCGTCGCCCACGCGGTCAAGGAGTGGGAGCGCCTCCGCTCGCCGCAAAGTTCATCGTGAAGCCGAGAAAGCGCCCATGGTACTCCAGCAACCTGAAGCCGCTGGCCCGGCAGAGATCGCGGACGACATCCGGGAACTGATAGTCAGGGTCCGGCAGAGTCTCGGTGATGGAAAGGATGCCGCCAGGCTTGAGGACACGGCGCAGTTCGGCCAGCGCCTTCGGCCGGTCAGGGATTTCTCCCAAGACGGTAACCAGGAAGGCGCAATCAAGCGAGCGATCAGCCAGGGGCAATCCTAGAGCGTCCCCTACCATCGGCAGAGCGTTGGTAACCCCCTCCCGCAGTAGACGGCGGCGAAGCGCGCCTATCATTTTAGGCTGAATGTCCACACAGACCAGCCGTCCCCCGGGGCCAAGCCTGCGAGCGACCTCCACGGTGAAATAGCCCGTGCCCGGGCCCAGTTCCAGAACGGTGTGGCCCTTGTCTATGCGAAAGCTGTCAACCGTCGAGGGGAGCGGCTGCACCACCCGGCGGGGCAGGTTATCGAGCATCCAGCGCCAGCTGTAGGGGCAGGCGCGGCTGACCTTGTGCCGCTGTGTGAGCCAGTAGAGCCACAGGGCGGACGCCGCCGCCCAGGCGACAACTACAGTGCGGAGAACAAGGACCAAGGCACGCATCGCGGCCCCCTGCTCTTGACTCAGCTTGCCAGCCGTGGGCAGCAGTATATCACTACTGCCGGCCGCGCGTGGCCCCGCCTCCAGGAACCGCGCGATGGCGTTGGCCAGCAGCCGGGGCAGAGGATCGGTTGCCAACGCCTTCTTTCGGATGCTGAGGTGCATGGCGGCGCTGGTTCTAGTATTGTTTAGGGCTGAGCCCGTCCTATCAGGTCTCCAACCCAGATTGTATCGATGACGTTGAACCGAAGGAGGCACCATGAAGCGAGAAGATGTCGCCTTCTATTCAGAGGGGTGCCGGCTGTCGGGGCACCTGTATCTTCCCGATGACCGCAAGGAAGGGGAGCGAAGGCCGGCGGTGGTGCTGGCCAACGGCTTCACCGGCGTCAAGGAGTTGATCCTCCCCGATTACGCCGAGCGCTTCGCTGGCCACGGATGGGTTGCCCTCGCCTTCGACTACCGCGGCTTCGGGACCAGCGAGGGGCAGCGGGGCAGGTTGCTGGCCCTGGAGCAGGTGGAGGACATCCGCAACGCTGTCACCTACGCCCGCACTCGGTCGGAGGTAGATCCCGACCGGATCGGCCTCTGGGGGACATCCTACGGTTGTGGACTAGCGGTCTACGCCGCGGCCTTGGACGAGCGCGTGAAGGCGGTGGTGGCGCAGATCGGCATCGCCGACGGCCTGACCTCCGCCACCCGCGCCCTGAACCCTCAGCAGGTGGAGGCGCTCAGGGCGGGGATCGAACAGGACCGCAAGCAGCGAGTGCTGACCGGACGGGGGATGTACGTGGATCCCTTTGCCATCATCCCCGACCCGGAGATGATCGCCTTCTTCGAGCGTTATCTTCCCACCATGCCTCAACTCAAGACCCAGATCCTCTTCCAGTACGTGGAGGCGCACCTCGAGTTCAGCCCAATATCGGTGGTCGACCGCATTGCGCCCCGAGCCCTGCTGATCATCGCCGCCGAGCACGACGTCATCTGCCCGGCCGACGAGCTCAAGCGCATGTACGACCGCGCTGGCAGCCCGAAGAAGTTTGCCCTCATGGACGGCGTCACCCACTTCCAGTGTTATGAGGGCCAGGGAATGGAGCGCGCCTGCGGCGAGGCCATCGAGTGGTACAAGGCCCATCTGTGAGGCCGGAGGAACCCTCGCCGCCTCCGTAAAGGACGTGAGTCTGACCTGGGCGGCGGCCAGGCGCCGCTAGCCTATGGCCGCCCGAGGTTTCCCGGCGCTGGGCCAGGCCTTGCCGCGGCCCCTCGCCCCAGTAGCAGCGCAGGGATGATGCCCACCCAAACGAAGATGGCTCCCGCCAGGAACGAACGGGCGAAGGCGCGCCCCGTGCTCCTTGCAAAGATGGTTTGCAACTCCTGCGACAGCTCATCAAGCGTTGGCCGCAAGGGATCAGCCAGTTCCGCCCCCACAGCCTCCTTCACCCGAGCGTAAAGGTCCACGGTCGGCTTTGTCCCCGACCGCGCCGCCTCCTCCATCTCCTCCGTCGAGGTGCTGAGGATCGCTTCGATGATGCCCTGCTTGGCGGGCGCTGGCAGGTTGGACCGCTCGACCAGGGTCGCCGCCTGCTCCTGAGCCGCGCTTACGCGCGCAGGCAGGGCCCCGACGAAGACAGCCACCAGGATGGCCACCCCCAGGGTGAACCCTACCTGTCTGGCGGTATTGAACACTCCCGCACCCACGCCTGCCCTGCCGCCTGCTACGGAACCCATCGCAGCGCTGGTCAGGGGGGCGAACGTCAGGCCCATTCCAATGCCACCGAGTACGAGGCGCCACGCTATCTGCGGATATGGCACTCCGCCTTCCAGAAAGGAAGCGGAGAACATGGCGGCGCCGAAGAAGAGCACTCCCACTATCACCGGAGGGCGTGGCCCGAAACGGTCCGCTATGCGCCCCGCCAGCGGCCCTGTAAGCATGATGCACCCTGAGAACGGCGTGATGGCGAACGCCGCCTTCAGCGCCGAGTAGCCCTCCGTGACTGTGAGGTACTGGACGAGAACGAACACCGCACCGAAGAAGCCGAGCCCAAACAAGAGGATCGCCACGTTAGCGGCGGAGAATGTCCGGTCACGCAGCATACGCAGGTCAACTATTGGGTGCCTGACGATACGCTCCACCAGGACGAAGAGCACGCCGGATACTGCCGATGTGGTAAGCAGACCAGTGATAAAGGGCGAGGACCATCCGACGTCCTGACCGCGGATGAGGGCAAGGGTGAGTGAGAACAGCGAGACGGAAAGCATAGCCGTCCCCAGCAGGTCGATGCGGTGCATCGCCTCGGGCTCCCTGGACTCCCGGATGATGGCGAGGCCCGCCAGCACTGCCACCAGCCCGACCGGTACGTTAATGAGGAAGATCCATTCCCAGCCAACGTACTCGGTGAGGAGCCCACCGACCGTGGGGCCCACCGCTCCCGCCACTCCCGCCATGGCGCCCCATGTGCCCAATGCCAGACCGCGCTGGTGGGCTGGAAAGGCTAGAGTGACGATGGCCAGACTCACCGGGACCATGATCGCTGCGCCGACGGCCTGAGCGGCGCGCCAGGCGATCAGCATCTCGATCCGCCCCGACATGCCCGCACCTAGTGAGCAAAGCGAAAAGATGATGATGCCGATGAGGAAGAGCCTCTTGCGGCCGAATCTGTCTGCCATACGGCCAGCCGGGATCAGCAGCACCGCAAACACCAGGTTGTAGGCATTCAGCACCCAGGTGACGTTCTCGATGTCAGTGTCAAGACCGCGTTGGATAGTGGGGATGGCGATGTTGACGATAGAGGAGTCGAGGATGGCCATGAACAGGCCGAAGACCGCCGCTCCCAGGACTAGCCACTTATGCTGAACCACCATCCTAGCTCAGCGGGGCCGAGGAGCCTGGGCCGAAGTAGGTCACCAAGATGTTCTGCCGCACGTAGCCCCTATATCATACGCTCTGCTGCTGCCGCAACCAGAGCAAGAGGACGGGAACATCCTGATAGCGCCGGGAGAAAACATGCTGACCTTCGCGCGCTACCTGTGTCCGGTCAGCCCAGGAGCTACCTGATGGCGAGCAGTTCCACGTCGAAGATGAGCTGGGCGTTAGCAGGAATGACGGGCGGGTAACCGCCCTCACCGTAGGCGAGTTCTGGTGGAATGATGAGCCGCCGCTTGCCGCCGACTTTCATCGAGGCGACGCCCTCATCCCAACCTGCGATGACCCGCCCTGCGCCGAGCACGAAGGAGAAGGGCTGGCCCCGGTCGAGGGAGCTGTCAAACTTCGTGCCATCGGCGAGCCAGCCCGTGTAGTGGACCTCGACCGTCTGGCCAGGCTGAGGCGAATCGCCCGTGCCGACCTCGATGTCGATGAACTGAAGCCCGCTCGCGGTGACCGTCGGCTCACCAGAAACGGCCGGAGGGCCGCCCTCAACCTGCGTCGCTGGTAGCGTCGGCGTAGGGCTGACTTCTTCGTCACCGCCGCAGGCGGCCAGTGGCACCGTCAGGCCGATGCCCAAGAGAAGGGCCATGCCCAGGCTCATTCTCTTCATTGCGCTGCCTCCATGCTCGCTGTCCCTCTTCAACTCTCAGCAGTCCCCATCCTACCCGCAGCCGCGAGGCTGCGCAAGGCAGAAGGCCACGGCCACCCCATCGCGTTGGCCCGCGCCGCCCGATAGAGGCCGTTGACGTCCGTCGGGGACGCTGGTACCTTCATCGTTGTTAGCGGCGACGGACAGTCTCGTCAGAGGGGGAGCTGGAGG
Source organism: Dehalococcoidia bacterium (assembly GCA_034431045.1). Lineage (GTDB taxonomy): Bacteria > Chloroflexota > Dehalococcoidia > SM23-28-2 > SM23-28-2 > SM23-28-2. The sequence continues at coordinate 5,405 of DAOUDQ010000157.1, forward strand.
TCAGCGGTGCCCCAGAAAGCCCGCTTTGGGATGATCCACGGGCGGTTTCAGCCGTTCCACTTGGGCCATCTGGAGTACATGAAGGCGGCGCTGGAACGGTGCGAGACGCTCATCGTGGCCATCACCAACCCGGACCCGTCGGCGATCCGCGAAGAAGAGCTGGCCCAGCACCGTCACACCGACAAGGCCAACCCGTACACATTCTTCCAGCGCCTGATGATGATCCGGGAGACGTTGCTCGACGAAGGGGTGGACATGAGGCGGGTGATGATCGTGCCCTTCCCCATCAATTTCCCCGAGCGCTGGCACTACTACCTGCCGCCGGGGGTCCTTCAGTTCATCCGCATCTTCTCCCCCTGGGAGCAAGAGAAGGCCGACCGCTTCCGCGAGCTGGGCTTCCAGGTGGAGGTTCTCCATCCGGGCGCAGCGAAGACGATAGAGGGCAGAGAGGCCCGCCGCCTGATCCAGCAGGGCGGCGCCTGGCGAGCCCTGGTGCCCCCGGGCGTGGCCCGCGTCATCGAGCGGATAGAAGCCGGGGAGGTCTAGGCCGACTGGAATCCGGTGCACAGGCGGCGACTGGAGGTATTCTCGACGAACCATGAACATCCTTCTCATCATCTTGGACGGCCTGGGAGACCGTCCGGCCGCGGAGCTGGGCGGCAAGACTCCCCTGGAGGCAGCGCGCACCCCCAACCTGGATCGCCTGGCCGCCGAAGGGATCAACGGCCTTTTCCATCCCAAGTCCCCCGGCTACCCCCTGGGCAGCCCCCTGGCCCTTCACCTCATGTTTGGCTATCCGGAGGAGCACTTCCCGGACCGCGGCCCTCTCCTGGCCCGCGCCCGCGGCCTGGAGGTCCCTGATGGCGATGTCGTCCTCGCTGCCCGCTTCGCCTCTGTCGTCCCCGAGGGCGGCCGCCTGCGCCTGCTGCAGCGCTTCATCCACGGCCGCGAGGAGGCCTGCCGTGTCCTGGCCGAGGCCATCGCCGAGCACGAGGTCGAAGGCCTGCGCTTCCGCTATGTGTACAGCGGCGGCGGCGATGGTATGCTCTTCATCGCTGGCGGCGCCTCCCATGAGGTGACAGACACCGACCCCTTGGGCCTGGACCTCCCCGTCCTGCGGACCCAGCCCCGCGCCGAGGCCGCCGACCCAGCCCTGGCCGCCCGCACCGCCGCTGCCCTCAACCGCTATCTGGCCTGGGTTCACGGCCAGCTGGCGGGGCACCCCCTTTCCCCGGCGGACAACCAGCCGCCCATCAATTTCCTCATCACCAAATGGGCCGGGCCCAAGCCCTCCTATGAGCCCTTCGCCGAGCGCTGGGGCCTGCGCCCGGCCAGCATCCCCGATGAGGAGGTGGTATCCGGCCTCCTGCTTGAGCTGGGATTCCACGTGGAGCAGATTGGGGACGAAGACCCGGAGGCCGATCTGAGACGCCGCCTGGCCCGCGCCGAGGGCCTCCTCGCCCAGGGCTACGAATTCGTCCTCCTCCACTCCAAGTATCCCGATCCCATATCCCACTACAGCGAGCCCCTGCGCGTCCGGGAGGCCATCGAGGCCCTGGACCGGGGCATGAAGTACTACTGCCGCGGTCTGGCTAATGACCCCGACCTTATCACCGTCCTCACCACCGATCACACCACCCCCTCCGTTTGGGCCCACAATCCCCGCGGCCGCTTCTCTGACCAGCACGGTGGCGAGTCCGTGCCCATCGCCATCCGCGGCGGCAACGTCCGCGTGGACGCGGTTTCGCAGTTCAGCGAGCGGGCGGCCGCCGCAGGCGTGCTGGGCCACTTCCGCGGTGTCGACTTCATGCCCGTCCTCCTCACCGCCGCTGAACGCACCAACATGTACGAGACGGCCCTCACCCCGAAGCGCCGTCTCTACCGCCCTCGGCCAGAGCAGGTGGACCCGTTCGTCCTGCCGGACTGATGACGAAACACCTGAGCTATAGCGAGCGTCTTACTGCCAGAATGCAGACAGCTAACTCAACGGGAGGTTGAGGCACATGTCCACCACAACCATCGGCGGGTCGACAATGGTCGATCGCATGATTCGGGCGGCAAAGCTAGAGGACGCTCTCTACGAGGAGGTTGAGCACGACCAATCGGCCACTGCCCAGGCTTTCTGGGTGGTGGTGATTGCCAGCGTGGCCGCCGGCATTGGCGGCCTGGCCGCGGGGCTCACGGGGCTGATCGTGGGCGTCATCGCAGCCCTTGTCGGCTGGGGTGCCTACGCCTACGTTTGCTACTGGATAGGAACCAGGGTACTGGCGGGCCCCCGGACCTCCGCCACCTGGGGCCAGCTCTTGCGCACCCTGGGATTCGCCAGCTCTCCACGCGTGCTGTTAGCCCTGGCCTTCATTCCCGTCATCGGTCTGGCGCTTGTCATCGTCGTTTTCGTCTGGACGCTGGTTACCACGGTGGTGGCGGTAAGGCAGGCCCTGGACTTTGACACCGGCAGAGCCATCGTCACCGCGATCGCCGGCTGGGCTGTTCTATTCGTGGCCACCGTCGTGGTGGCGGGACTCATAGCCGCTGCCATATAGAGCGCACCGCAGCCGATGGCCCGCCCATCGCCACCACGAACGCCACGACCTTCCCCGACTTCACCAGACCTCTGCGCTGGCCCATCTACCCCTCCACGCGGCTGGCAGAATCGCGCGTCAGGGGGAAGCCGGTGTATAATCGGCCCATGTAAAGGGAGGCCTCACCCTACGCCGATGTCTGGGTGAAGCACAGCGATGACCAGCCACGAGACCGAGCAAGAGATCTACCATCTGGGACGCGACCTGACCGAGGTGATGGACCGCCATCGCCCCCACCTCTGGGAAGGCGAGTGGTGGTACGAGCAACTCCTCCGTCGTGCGGTATCCGACGAAGCGCTCAAGACGCAGGTCTTGCGCTTCGTCGACGTATTCCCCATGCTCCAGGACGAGGAGGCGGTAGTCAGCCATTTCCGCGACTACTTCGGCGGCGAGAACCTCAGCCTGCTGCCCCGCCGCCTCAGCACCGCCCTCACCTCCAGCGCACTGGACCAGCCGGCCCTCGCCCGTCTCGTGCAGCGCAGCGTCCTTGAAGTGGGCCAGCGCTTCATAGCGGGTCGCACGGCGCGGGAAGCCGTGCCCGTCCTGGAGAGCCTGCACCGCAACGGCCTCGGCTTCTCGCTAGACTTGCTGGGAGAGGCGACGGTGAGCGAGGCCGAGGCGGACGAATACCAGGCCCGCTATCTCGAACTCCTCGACACCCTCGACCGGGTTGTGCGGCGCTGGCCTGCCAACCCCGCGCTCGACGAGGCGCCCTGGGGTGCTGTCCCCCGCATCAACATCTCCATCAAGCTAACATCGCTCTACTCGCAGTTCAGCTCCACCGCGCCGGACGACACCAGCGAGCGGGTTCGTGAACGCATGCGCCCGATCCTGCGCCGGGCCGTCGAGGCCGCGGCCTTCGTCAATGTGGACATGGAGCAGTACCAGCACAAGGACCTGACACTGCGCATCCTCCGTGACCTGCTGACAGAGCCCGAGTTCGCCAGCTATCCCCATCTCGGCGTGGCCTTGCAGCCCTACCTGT
>DAOUDQ010000158.1:0-1976 GCA_034431045.1 Dehalococcoidia bacterium
GTAGGCGGCCCGGGGTAAGCGACAGCTTTACCGCGATGCCCATCTCACGTATTGCGCCCACGTTGGGATCTTCCAGCTCCACCACCATCTCGTTGGCCGCCACCTGAGGGTCATCCATGAACTCGTCGACACGTTTGGCGGCGGCACAGGGTATGTCATTGGAGCGCAGGAACTCCAGCCACTCGTCTCTGGTCTTGGTGGCGAAGATACCTTCCATGATGCGTTCCACCTCAGCGTTTCTGGGGGGAAAGATGAGCATGGGAGCGCCCTCAAAGAGGGGTCGGTGAGCCATTCATCATGCCCCATGGCCAGAGCGAACTTGGTGAAGAAGGTGTAGTTGCCACAGCCAAGGAAGAACCAGAGGCCATCCTTCGCTTGATAGAGATGGTAGAGAGGCATGGGGCCTCGTGAGGGCCAGGGTGGGATGCGGAACTTGGCCTCGAAGTCCATCAAGACGTAGGCCTGGACTACGGTCATGGTGTTTAGCAGGGGCATGTCGATCTTCTGTCCGGTGCCAGTGGTCTCGCGCACGTAGAGGGCGGCCGCCGAGCTAAAGGCTGCCATGAAGGCACCGTAGTAGCTGGCCAGGGGCAGCACGAAAAAGGTGGGAGGTTCTCCCTGGCCTGGCTGGTCGGAGTAGACGGCGGCATAGGAGGCGACGCAGGGGTCCCAGCCGGGCTTGTCCCTGTAGGGCCCCTGCTCCCCGTAGCCGGAGATGGCGCAATAGATGAGGCGGGCATTGAGCTGGCGCAGGGTCTCGTAGTCAACACCCAGCTTTGCAGCCACACCGGGCCTGAAGTTCTGGATGAGGATGTCGCAGCCCCGGGCCAGCTCCTGAGCCAGCTTTTGCCCCTCTTTCTGCTTCAGGTCTATGGTGATGCTTCTCTTGCCCCGATTCCAGACTACGAAGCCGGATAGCTGGCGGCCGGGGTCTCCTCCAGGGCGCTCCACCTTGATTACCTCGGCGCCCTGGTCGGCGAGGAGCATAGAGGCATAGGGGCCGGCGATATAGTATCCCAAATCCAAGACCTTGATTCCTTCTAAGGCTTGCTTCATGTTTGACCTCCTCCCACAAAAGCATATTGCCAAGTTCTTATGGATCAGCTTTCTCCGACTCCATCACCTCCCTAACTTCTGGCATTCTTAGTCCATCCAGCCAGAGTCTCCACATAATAACTTTCGATCTCGGCCCTCCAACGTCTCCAAGAGCTCGTAGCAGTACATCGCACACCTAGGAGGTGACGACGCCGAGTGTGGTTAGACTTCTTTGCCTCCCCATAGCCTCAGTAGCAGCTTGGCTGCGCCAGTCCTTTAAGGCCTGCATAGGGATGGCTACTCAGGCTGATACTGGCGGACGGCGGTCAGCCCATGGCCGCGCCGCCTCAAGCTGCGCCGCAAGCCGGAACAGGGTCGCCTCATCGCCGAAGCGCCCGATGAAGTGGGAGCCCACTGGCAGGCCGTCGGCGTTCCAGAAGAGGGGCACCGACATGGCGGGCTGCCCGGTGGCGTTGCAGATGGCCGGGAAGGGCGCAAACTCTCCGGCGCGCATCCAACCCATGAGTGGGTTCTCCGGGGGAGAGTCGAAGCTGCCGAGGGGTACGGGCGGCTCGGCTAGGGTGGGCGTGAGCCACACGTCGTAGTCGACGAAGAAACGTGCGATGTCACGCGACACCCTCTGCAGCGCCGTCACGGCGAGCAGGTAAGCCGATGCGCTGTACTGGCGCCCCATCTCGCACGTGGCCCAGGTGAACGGTTCGAACTGGTCTGAGGTAGGGGTCCGGCCGGTTAGAAAGGCTAGGCCGTCTATGAACCAGGCGGCTCCCGTCCAAAGCAGAGTGATGAACGCCTGCATGACCACATCATCGGGCACCTGCGGAGCCGCCTCCACTACCTCGTGGCCGAGGTCAGCGCACAGCGCTGCTGCTTCGCGCACCGCGCTGACGCAGTCGGCGTGCACCGCGGCACCAGTGGCCGCC
>DAOUDQ010000159.1:0-5615 GCA_034431045.1 Dehalococcoidia bacterium
CCCTGGCGACCACCGCCGACATAGAGACCATCCTTGACGCCGTCCACGGCAATCAGTCGATCGTCCTCTGCCCTTCGAGAAGCGGCGGCACCAACGCCCTCGCCCTGCGGCCGCCGGGCATCATCCCCTTCCGCTTCGGCCATCGCAGCTCAGCCGCCCACCAGAGGGAGGCAAGGGCGCGCCGGCTGCCACTCGAGGTATTGCCGCTCCCCTCCCTGGCCCTCGACATCGACCGCCCGCAGGACCTGACAGCCATTCTGGCCCAACCGAACGGCAGCAGGAGCCAGCAGGTCCTGGCATCGCTGGCCCTCGATCTGACGACGGCGGCCTAGCATGGCAACCGGCAGCTCTCCGATGACGGTCGACGCCGCCCTCGCCGGCCGCCGATCCGTCCGCCAGTTCACCCCCCGGCCGGTGCAGCAAGCCCTGGTCGAAGAGGTCATCGCCGCCGCCTGCCTGGCCCCCGCCCCTCATCACAGCCGCCCCTGGCGGTTCGTCATCCTCTCCCCCGATGCCAGGGCCGCCCTGGCGCAGGCCATGGGCGAGCGCTGGCGCCAAGACTTGGAGCGCGACGGCGTGGCGGAGGCACGCATCCGCCGGCTCCTGGACCGCTCGCGGGCTCGCCTCGCTGCCGCCCCCGTCCTCATCCTGGCCGGTGTCGTGGCCCAGGCCAAGCGTGCCTGGCCCGACCAGCGCCGACAGCGAGCGGAAGAGCTCATGTTCGTCCAGAGCATCGGCGCCGCCGTCGAGAACCTGATGCTGACTGCCCACGCCCGCGGCCTCGGCAGCTACTGGATCTCGGCGCCCCTATTCTGCCCGGAAGCCGTTCGCCTGGCCCTCGCCCTGCCCTCGGATTTCCAGCCGCAGGCGCTTATAGCCATCGGCTACCCCAAGGAGGGCCTGCGCCTGCCGCCGCGGCCACCCCTGGCCGTCCGCGATCACATCATCGAGCGCTAGGTCAAGCCCCAGGGCTTGCAAATCGCCGCCGCCGATACGATAATGCAGGCCAATCGCTTTGCTCTGACGTAGTCAGCTCGCCATGCCTCACCTCTCGACTAACGACATCGCCACCTTCTACGAGGACACCGGCCGCGGCCCGCCGGTAGTGCTCATCCACGGCCACAGCCTCGACCTCCGCATGTGGGAGGCCCAGGTCCCGCCCCTGGTGGACGGCGGCTATCGGGTCATCCGCTACGACGTGCGGGGCCACGGCCGCAGCGAAGCCCCCGCCAGCGGCTACACCTGGCAGAACTACTCCCTCGACCTGCGCGACCTCCTCGACCGCCTGGACATCGACGCGCCCGTCCACCTGGTGGGCCTCTCCATGGGCGGCGGCATCGCCCTTCAGTTCGCCGTCGACCACCCCCAGCGCGTCGCCTCCCTGGTGCTTGTCGACTCCACCGTGCCCGGCTTCACCTACTCCCCTGAGTACAGCCAGGCCGTCGAGGCCCTGGTGCAGACCACGCGCAGCGAGGGGCCGCGAGCCGCCCTCGAGCGCGTCTGGCTGCCGCATCCCCTGTTCGACGGCATCCGCCGCTTCCCCGACCGCTTCGAGTTCGTCAAGAGCATCGTCCTGGCGTACCCCGCCGCGGACTATCTCGACGAAACCGAGTACCCCCAGCCGCAGTGGCAGGTCATCGACCGCCTGTCGGAGATCCGCGCGCCAACGCTGGTGCTGGTGGGCGAAAAGGACCTGCCCGACTTCCGCCTCATCGCCGAGATCCTGGCCGCCAACATCTCGACCGCCCGCCAGGACGTCATTCCCGACGCCGGCCATATCCCCAACCTGGAGCAGCCGCAGGCCTTTAACCGGGCGCTCCTGGGGTTCCTGGGCCGGGTAGCACGAAGGTGACAGGCGGACAAAACGTCCAAAACGGCCCGCGAATAGCTCCCCAGGTGCTTCTCATGGTATACAATAACCCGTGAGAAAATACTTGAGGCGTGCCGAGCCTTCAAGCACAAGGCGCGCACTATGGCAACCAGAAGGTCCTGTGGGGCGATCTATCGCCGGGCGACCCTGATAATCTTGGCCCTCGCCCTCGGCGCGGCGTCTTTCTTGACAGCGTGCGGTCTGACGGGCGACGGCCCAGAACCCACAGCCGAGTTCAGGGGCTTGCCCGCGGACTCCGACCGCTACTTCAACGAGGACGCCCGCAAGCCCCGCTTCGACCAGGAGATCAACGGCATCCTCGTGGGGCCCACCGCCGCTGGGCCTGACTACAGCGGGCTGTGCGCGGGCCCTGACGTGGAGTTGCGGTACCTCCCTGCTGGAAGCGTGGTCGGCACCGAGCTCGACTTCGAGCCTGGCTATCTTCCCGAAGGCGTTCAGGCACTTCCTTCGCCGGCCGCCGTGGCCGTGCGGAAGTGCGGCGGGACGGTCGTCTCCGTGCTGAAATACTACCATGTGCCCAGCAAATACAGCGAACAGCACGAGGGTGTCCTTCTGTGGTCGGGCGGCGGGTTCTCTATCTGGCGGATGCTCAGCACCATTCGTGCCTTCCCCCTGAGCGGAGCGGCTGAGCGCATGGAGCCCATCTCCATCGAGGGCAGACCCACTGTCCTCATGCGCCCAGTGATGCCTGCCGACGTTGACGTCGGCGTGGGCGACGCGGCCATCGTGATAGCGGAGGACTTCGGCCTCACCGCCATCCAGGGCAGCGGCCTGCCCCTGGATGAGTTCATCAAGATAGCCGAGGGCCTCTACTAGCGCGGGCGGCCCGCGCCCACCCACCAGCCATATCCCCGGCACTGGCGTTCGCAGCGCCAACGAGCGATAATAGAGCAGAGATGGCGACTAAGAAGGGCAAGGGCAAACCGGCCCAAAGTATGTTCGCTGCCGAGGCGCGGGCCCGCACTCAGCGCGAGGCTCCCCTGGCCGCCCGCATGCGCCCCCGCAGCTTCGACGAGTTCCTGGGCCAGGAGCACCTGGCGGCCGAGGGCCGCATGCTGCGCAAGAGCATTGAGACCGACCAGGTGCCCTCGATGATCTTCTGGGGGCCGCCGGGCAGCGGCAAGACCACCCTCGCCCGCATCATCGCTAGCCTCACCCAGTCCCACTTCGCCCCCATCTCAGCAGTCACCGCCGGCGTGGCCGACCTCCGCCAGATCATCGACCAGGCCCAGGAGCGGCGCGGCATGTACGGCCAGCGCACCATCCTCTTCATCGACGAGATCCATCGTTTCAACAAGGCCCAGCAGGACGTGATCCTGCCTTATGTCGAGGACGGCGTGGTCACCCTCATCGGCGCCACCACCGAGAACCCGTCCTTCGAGGTCATCTCGCCCCTGCTCTCCCGCTGCCGCGTCTACACCCTCAGCCCCCTGTCGCCGGAGCAGATCGAGGTCATCCTGCGGCGGGCGATGACCGACGACGACCGCGGGCTGGCCCACCTGAACCTGGACGTGGACGAAGAGGCCCTCTCCGGCCTGGCCCAGGCCTCCGGCGGCGATGCCCGCATCGCCCTCAATGCCCTCGAGCTGGCCGCCGCCACCGTCCAGCCCGACGACCACGGCGTGCGCCACATCAGCCTATCCGACTTCGAGGAGGCCCTCCAGCGCCGCACCGCCGTCTACGACAAGGCCGGCGACTACCACTACGACACCATCTCCGCCTTCATCAAGTCGATGCGCGGCTCCAACCCCGACGCCGCCCTCTACTGGCTGGCCCGCATGCTGGAGGCCGGCGAGGACCCCCTGTTCATCGCCCGCCGCATGGTCATCCTGGCCGCCGAGGACGTCGGCCTGGCCGACCCCCAGGCCCTGGTGGTGGCCATGGCCGCCCAGCAGGCGGTGCACTTCGTGGGCATGCCCGAGGGCTTCCTCCCCCTGGCCGAGGCGGTCATCTACCTGGCCTCGGCGCCCAAGAGCAACTCCGCCCTCGCCGCCTACGAGAAGGCCCGCAGGGACGTCCGCGAGACCCGCAACGAGCCGGTGCCCCTGCACCTGCGCAATCCGGTCACCGACATGATGAAGGAGATGGGCTACGGCAAGGACTACCGCTACGCCCACAGCTACCCCGGCCACTACGTGCCCCAGCAGTTCCTCCCCGACAAGCTCCGCGGCCGCCGCTACTACACGCCCTCCGACCAGGGCTTCGAGCGCACCATCCGCGACCGCCTGCGGCGGCTACGGGAGGAAATGGAGACCCCAGACGAGCAGTGAGCGACGAACTGCCCCCCGTCCGCTGCGACGACGAGAGCACCTGGCGCCACAAGGGCGAGAAGATAGACCTGCCCCGCCTGCTCACCGCCATCGAGGCCATGCTCGGTATAAGCCTCTTCGCCCTCTTCGTCTTCACCCTCGGCAACCGCATGCGCCGCTCGTAGGCCCACGCCCCGCCCGGCTCTAGGCCTCGGCCTCCCCCCTCGGTAGCTCCATGCCGCAGTGAGGGCAGTAGCGGGCGCCCACGGGCGGTAGGGGGGCGCCGCAGCCCGGGCAGGCCGTCGCCAGCCGCGTGCCGCACTCCGAGCAGTACTGCCAGTGCTGGGGGTTCTCCGCCTGGCACGTCTCGCACTCCACCACGAACCTCTCCAGAAGCTCGAACCTGCGCAGAAACTCCTTCTCCGTCGGCCCCCGCTCTCGCCGCCGCCTTCGCCTCGGCCGTCCTCCGGAAACGTTCGACACCCTTGCCTCACTCCCCTTCCTTCAGATGACAGACGTCGTTCAGCGAGACCAGCACAGCAGGAGGAGCGCCCGCCCACCGCCGCGGGGGCGTCTCCACCACCGTCATCGAGCCGTTGTCCAGGGTGAACGGCAGCGGCGGCCGATAGGGCAAGCCCAGCAAGCCCAGCACGTCCAGCAGGAACACAGCGATGGGCCCGGCATGGGTCACCACCGCCACCGTCTCGCCGCCGTGCCCCTCCTGGAGGCCCCACAGAGCGGCGCACACCCGCTGGCGAAAGGCCTCGCGGCCCTCCTCGCCTGGATAATCGGGGTGCTGGCCGCTGCGAGACACGACGGCCGCCGCCACCTCCGGTGCCTGCTGGCAGATCTCCGCCCAGGTGAGGCCGGACAGCTCCCCGAAATCGTACTCCTCCACGCCGGGCAGCGCCTTCACGGCCAGCCCCAGCCTCTGACCAATGACCTCCGCCGTCTGCCAGGCCCGCCGAATGGGGCTGCTGTAGACCGCCGCGACATCCATGCCGGCCAGCCGCCGCGCAAGAGCCTCGGCCTGGCGGCGGCCCCGCTTGCTCATGGGGAACTCCTTCTGGCCCTGGAGCCGCCACTCCCTGTTGCCCGTCGACTCGCCATGCCGAATCAACAGCCAGCGCATTCAGAACACCACACGATCAAGGGCGCCGCCCCTACAGGCAACGCCCTCGCCCATATCCGCCGCCGCCGTCGATCAACCGCCGCTGGCGGCCAAATGATCGAAGAAGCCCTTGAGGATGCGAGCAGTGGCCCCCCAGATGCGATGGTCGCCGTAGTGATAGGTGAGGATTGGCCACCAGTGGGCCCCATAGCGCCGCACGCCTCGCCCCAGATTGCGCTCGTCCATCAGGTGGCGCAAGGGCACCTCCACCAGCTCCGCCACCTCGAGGGCATTCACGGCGAACGGATAGGACGACGTGCCCAAAACGCCCACGAAGGGGCTCACCACAAAGCCTGTGATGGTC
>DAOUDQ010000160.1:0-2070 GCA_034431045.1 Dehalococcoidia bacterium
TCTCCATGCGTATGCTCGACCACTTGCACAGTGAAATGCTCGCCATCGGCGAGCACAAGCGAACTTGGGCCTTCCCGGGGCAGGATCTGCCTGGTCAGGTCGAGGAGCTTGGGTGTTACCTGAGCGACCGTCGGACTGGAGGTGCTGGTGGTAAAGCAGACGGGTTCACTGGTATCTGCATCCAGGCAGAAAAACGTCTGCGTCGTCTTGGTCGCCGGTGATTTCCGATCCGCCTTGCGCATCCGCATCCGTCGCTTGCTGTAGCTGACAAGTCTGTGCGGGTCAATGGCCAGCCGCTTGCCGATGTAGTGGCCGCTGGCATGTCGAATCCGTCCTAAGGCGACTTGCAGCGCCTGGGCCTGGGCGATGGAATGGCCGTTGAGAAGATCGTGAATTGCCTGGTCTGTGGCGACAAACGGAAGCCCATTGGCCACTTCAAACCCTCGATGCCCCAGGCAACGCTCCTGGCGAATTCCGGTAACGCACAGGGCGGCTTCATGCACCAATTGCATGGCCAGCCGGGGCTCGACCCTGTGGCCCGGCTGGGCTGTCCATCCCCGCAGCAGGTCCCACGTACCCAGGCGCAGATGCTCCGGGACCAGCAACCAGATCCCGATCATGTTGCCGGAGATCCCGTCAGCCAACTGCTGGCGGACACGCCGTTCGATGCTGCGAGGATCGCAGGGCACCTGCCGGGTCCTTCGTTTGGTGCAATGGGTCTCGATTCGAAAGGGCTCCTCATTCGACGGATTGACGAAGAGTTTTTTTTTCCAGGCCGTAGCTCTTGATGACACGCTGTACCGTGCTGGTGCTGATCCGGTAGCCGCACTGGCGCATCTTCTGCGCAATGACCGCGGCCGAAGCCGCGGGATCAAGAAAACGGTGACATATCACTTCCCGGACGGCCTGCCCGGTCCTTCGGTAATTGGTCTTCGGGCCGCGCTTCCTGTTGGCCAGGACCGCGGCTCCGCCGGCCTGAAATGCGCGACGCAGTTGGAAGTATCGTTGTCGGCTATACCCGTACTTCCTGGCGGCCGTGCTGGGCCCCAACCCGCCGCAGTCTCCCTCGATCAGCATGGCCAACTTCCGCGTGATTTGGTCGTCGGGAGGGACCCTCAATTTCCCGCCCGGGCCGATCAGAATGGACTTCGCCTCGTCCAACTCGCACATGACTGCTCCTTCCGTGGAACGCTAACGACGCAACGGTCTGACCATCCGGAAACCCCGGATCTCTCGCGTCCACGGTACCACAAGGCGGCAGGTAGGTCTAGTAAAATATGAATCATATCTTCTGTTGCTGATGGCGTTGTCGGGTTGTTTTTTGGCAATTATGGCAGATATGGAAGCGGCGGCCGGGCAATCTGATTCATATTTCATTAGCCGAATCGCGTGGGCCTGCGCAGATCTCAGCGGGAAGCGCCCATCTCACCAAGAGATAGCGATCCACTCTTCAACTCGCCGCCCAACCGGGTCAAACAAACTGCCCCCTGGAAATCGCTGATGTACATCGGGATTCGCTCTGGCATACAACCTGGGCAACTTCCTCCGCCGCTTGGCGCTGCCGCAGTCGGTCAGGCGCTGGTCGCTGATCCCGGCGCGCCGGGACTGCGGGAGAAGCTGATCAAGATCGGTGCGAAGGTTGTCCCGCATGCCCGGTGCGTGATCTTCCAGATGGCGGAGGTGGCCGTGCCGCGTAAGCTGTTCCGTGAGATTTTCCGGCGGATTCGTCGCCTTCGAGAACCGGTGCCCGGATGAGCGGAAGGGGCGTCGAAACCATGGCTGCCAAGCGATACCGACGGGGAACGTACGCGGTGGCCACCCCGAAGAGCCTGTTCCCGGGCCTCCGGCCTCGACTTTGGCGCGGTTCGAAGCCCATCGACCGCCGCCCAAACCCCAGATTAGGTTTGCCCAACGGACCGCATCGGATACAATTACTGCAAATGCCCTGCGATCCACCCGACACGTCGGGATCGGGACGGGGAGAGAGGCGATCCAGGAAATGTCGGAAGAAGATGGAAGTGGAAAGGCAGGACAAGATGAACGCGAGGCGTACCTGGTGCTACTGTCTGG
>DAOUDQ010000161.1:0-4469 GCA_034431045.1 Dehalococcoidia bacterium
CGAGGACGAGCAAATGGCTCTTCGGCTAAGACAGATTCGTCAGAGGAAGGCCCTTAGCCAGCAGGACCTAGCGCAACGGGCGGGGGTGGGTGAAGCCACGATCTGCCGCATCGAACAGGGTCGGGTTCGCCCCCGGCCATCAACCCTGAGGAAGTTGGCTGCTGCGCTGGGGATAGCGCCGGAGGAGTTGACAGAGGACAATAAGATGGCGGCAGGTTAAATTGCTGCCGCCAGCACGGCCCTCCCCAAGCTTTGGACGCCGCTAAGGGAGGGGCGGATACCGGTCTATGAGCGCCGCCCAGCAAGCGGGCACACCTGCGTCGCCGGGCGGATCCAGAGAGGCTTCGTAGACCAATCGAGGCGAACCGCCCAGAGTGGGCGCCTGACGGGTTCCTCGCTCGTACGCGCTCTCGGCTCAGGCTGTGATATTATCCGGCTCAGTGCTACCAAGGGGGCCGCTCTCCTGAACGGGTTCACTCGATCCGCAAAGCATCTGCCTCCCGAACAGAGTGTCGTGGGTTCGAGTCCCAGCACCTACTCCAGATGTTGAAGAAGCGTCGTCTAGATAGCCGCCGAAGGGCGGCTATCTGCCTTCTAGGCAAAGTGGGGCGGACAGCGGACCCGGTCGTATAGCGTCCATTGCACGACACCTCGAGCGCATCAAGGCCTTGCTCGCTACCCAGGAGAACCCCTGCTTCACAGCCGAGGGCCGTGGGTCGGAAGCCCACGCAGGCCCCCAAGCCCTTCAGGCCGGGTGACGCCGAGTCAAGGATCGACAGCGGACAGAGCTCCTGCCTTCCAAGCAGGTTGTCGCGGGTTCGATTCCCGTCTCCCGCTCCACCTCGGAATAGACGTTACAACGCATGCAAGGCGAAGGCCGCCGAAGGACGGTCTTCTGCTTTCTAGGCAGGTCGTCGGGGCTCGCTTGGTCTACCGCTTGCACCATCTCGCACACTCGCTGACGACCCTTGATGCCCTTGGGTTGCTAGCTCAGCCATAGAGCTGCGGACTCTCAATCCGGGAGTCGTGGGTTCGAATCCCACCCGGCCCTCAGGTTGCTGACGGATATCCTCCCACAGGTACAGCTCACTCACCCGCAGCTCGCGTGCTATCGGCAGCGCTCGCCGTACCCCGCCCACGTTGACAACGCGGCCACTTTCGCGCACTATTGCCTTACTCCGAGGTTCGGACACGAGGGCCGAAAAGCTGCCAGGTTCTGCGGTCAGCTAGGGGCGCGCTGGCGCTCCGTCGGGCGCAGCCACCGAAGGAGGGCAATACTATCATGAGACGGTTTCTCTTGGCCCTGTTGGCGGTGCCGGCCGTGGCTTTGGGTTGGCTTGGGCGCGGCCTCGTGAAAAGCGTGGGCATACGCCGTCTGGCGGCCGCCCTACCCAATCCGGCCAAGCGCCACGGCATCAACATTCGCATTCCTGTCGACCGGGGAGCATGGATTCGGCTCACCCTCAAGGCCGACCTCAGCCCCTCCCTGTCGGAGGTTGTGGGCTACCCTGTGGAAGCTGCCGCCTACTCCCACTATGGTGGGTTCAATCTCAGCCGCGTCTACTGCGACTTCGTCAACCCCCGCTCCAACTACTACCAGGCATGGATTGGGGCCTACGTCATCTTTGATGGTGAGCGGCGAAAGCACTTTGGTTTCGACGACGAGGGGAAGTCAGTCCAGCAGGAGGCGCTGGACGTGTTAGAGGCCGACCAGCGACTGGTCCTGGGAGACGTCGGCTGCCCGAATCAGTTCTCCGACGGCCGCCTGGTCAGACTCATCGGCGACATGACGGCCACCGAGGTGAACATAGGCGGTGAGCGATGGTGGAGGATGGACGGCACGGCGGAGACGTGGTCGGCCTATCATCGCGGCAACAGCCCCCACGGGAGTTGGCGGCACTACGCCACCTATGGCCGGGTGCCGGACGATGCCCCCCAGCCGGTCGACGACTTCCACCCGCTGACATACAGCGGTTCGATCTGGCTGCGCTATCGGCCGGAGTGGCGGGCAACCTGTGCCAAGGGCTACATCTACCCTGAGTACACCGACAGGAATGGCCAGAGGGTGACTAAGGGACAGCAACTGGAGGGTGAGTGCCAGGCAATTGTGGACAGGATCGCCTTCGCCAAGCGGTGGCAGTTGCCTAGAAGGTAGCGATTGCCTCGGCTGCCCATGAGGATGAGCTCAAGGCGAGGTTTATCTGCGAGAGACCCCAGGAGGGCGAAGTAGTGATCCCCCGGTCTTGGTCTTCGGCCGTGCGCTCACGCTCTTCAGCTGCGCCCTTGGGGTGTCAGATGCCCGCTCGGCCTGCGTCTGACCTGAGGGTCCCGTCATCAAGGCCCTAGGCGCCCTGCTGCTCGCCGACGCCGTCGTGTGGCTGGTGATGGCGGATAGGGTGGCTGTAGGGGCCTAGCCACCCTCTTGCCAACCCTCGCCTCCTGGCAGTAGTATGGCTTTGCCCCGATTGTCCAAGCATGCTGGCAACAAGGGAATGAAGACGGCGCATGGGGGGTAGACTTCGCCTTCGACCCAGGCGATCGCCTTGCCGTCGAAGCGCTCCAGATGAACTGGGCCACCGATGGCCACCGGCAGCAGCCTTTCGGGGGTTCATTTTGGTACACTTGGACCATCAACCTCCCGGCCGTAGGAAATAGGCACGAAGTATTCAAGAAAGGAGGCTCATACAGCCGTGCGGAAGCTTGGTAAATTCTCGCTGATCCTCGTCGCCCTGGCAGTGGTGTTGCTGGTGCTGGCAGTGGCCTGCGAGGAGGAAGAAGAGAAGGGAACCCCCACTGGCACTCCTGCCGCTATGGTGACCGGCACCCCTACCACCGTGGGGGAGGTCCCCGGCATCACCGACACAGAGATAATCCTGGGAGCCGATTGCCCCCTTAGCGGCGCCTCGGCAGCGGTCTACGCCATGATCCCCCAGGCCACAGAAGCCTACTTCAATTACATCAACGACACCCAGGGGGGTGTTTGCGGTCGCAAGATCGTCTACAAGGTGGAGGACAGTCAGGACGACCCCGCCAAGGCCGTCGAGGCGGTGCGCAAGCTGGTGGAGCGTGACAAGGTGTTTGCTATTGTTGGCTCCCTGGGCGATGGTCCTCATCCTGCCGTTTGGGAGTATCTGAACGAAATCGAAGTGCCCGATATCCTGTGCTCCGCCGGAGCGCACCAATACGGCGCCGACCCCCAGGGGCACCCCTGGACCGCCCAGATGATCCCCAGCTACAGGATCGAGGGGAACTTTTTCGGCCAGTACATCTCGGAGAACCTGCCCGGCAAGAAGGTGGCCATCCTCTACGGGAGTGTCGTCAGCGGCATCGACGAACTGGAAGGAGTGAAGGACGGCCTAGATCCCGATAAGAACGAAGTCGTCTCCGAGCAGAGCGTCGAAGCCGGAGCCATCAGTGTGAGGTCGCAGATTGCCAACGCTAAGGAAGCCGGCGCCGAGGTAGTCGTCAGCAACTGGGATCCCGGCTTCACGTCCCAGGCCGTCAGAGAAGCCGACCGCCTGGGCTGGCATCCCGATTGGTTCATCAGCTACATCAACTCCGACGAGACAATGTTTCAGTTCGTTTCGCCTGAGCTCCTGGAGGGTGCCATTACCATGCAAGCCCTCAAGCTGGCGGGCTGGACCGACGACCCGGCGATAGCTCACCACTACGAGATCATGGGCCAGTACGGCGGGCCGGCGCCCACCAACTTCAGCGTCTATGCCCAGGCGCTGGCAGAGGTGGCGGTGGAGGCGCTCAGCAGGTCCTGCGATAACCTTACGCGAGAGGGGCTGATGGATGCACTGGAGTCCATCGAGGACTTTCACAGCGACTTGTTCATCGAAGGAGTGAACGTCTCCTTCTCCGACACGGACCACACGGCTTTTCAAACTGCCAGGATGCTGCGGGCTGTCGTTGAGGATGGGAGGGGGAAGTTCGAGTACTTCGGGCCTCTATTTGTGTTCGAGTAGGAGGAACAGGAAGGCGACCTTGCCAACCCTCGCTCCCCCTCGCCTCCACTCAGCCCTCCGCAGGGACGCGCTAGTAACGGGCTACCTTCCCCCCTAGGGCGTGGGCGCGCCGACCGCCTCCATTGCCCAGGCGGGCGCTCTGCCTATCATCACAACCGCCAGAGCAGCGCCCAATGCACTTAGGCCCAGCAACAGAAAGGCAGGCCGATAGCTGTCTATCACGTCGTAGACCCCGCCAGCGAAGATCGGCCCGATAAAGCTTGCCAGCATGGCTACGCCCCACATCAGCCCCTGAATGCCGCCAAAGGCCCGCAAGCCGAAATACTCCGCCATGAGAGCGGGCAACACAGGAAGGGCAGCACCGAAGGCCGGGGCGAACACCACCAGGAACACAACGGCCTGCCAGGGGCTGTGAACAGCGGCGAAGATAAGGATGCCCAGGCCTTCCAGGGCCCAGGCCGTCGCCAGCAGCCAGCGCTTGCTCAGGTAGTCGGCCAG
>DAOUDQ010000162.1:0-1991 GCA_034431045.1 Dehalococcoidia bacterium
GGAGGAAAATGTCAAATCCACCCCGACTGGATCGGGCATCATTGGTTCTGATTCTGTAGTCCACTTGTGGATGACTTCACAGCGGCTCCAGCAGCCCTAGGCCGCACGAAGGTTCCAGGCGCGCAACGCTCACTCTGTTGACTGGCAAGGGACTGACTGTTCTGTCGTTGAGGCCCATTTTTCTGATTCGCAGGGGTGATGCTATAATCAGGCAACCCTATGCATACAGTGCGGCGGTCGGGTTGTCGGTGACGTGGGTGCTTCCGCTATCGGGTTCGTTGGTTGCCTCCGGCAGAGTCAACCGGCCCTTGGCTAAGCCATTGACCTGGGCCGCAGTCAACCCGCAGAGGGGCCGCGCCCCGACCCACGGGCGATCAACATGGAATCTCCCGACGTCCGTTTCCTGGAATCGCTGCCTGCAGAGCTGGTAACCACCTGCCTTTCCGTTATTGGGTTGGGGCTGGCGGTGGCCCGCGCGCCCTCGTGGATGCGGCGCGGCGGCATCGCGACCTTGATCAAGCCCCAGTTGAAGGCTGGGCCGAAACGCGTGGGGATGGAAGGGGTGGCGCGCCGCTCGGTGGTGTACCAGTCTGTGCTGGGGTAACTGCTCCTTTGGGCTGGTGGTTCGGATCTCATGGTAGTGAGTGCCGTCCCCTTGCCTATCTTGGGCGGGGAGGGCAATCGGAAGTTCCTGCCTTCACTGGCGGTAACGAATATGCAGAGCGCAAGAAAGAGGCTGCCAGCGCCGTACCTGCAGCGAATGGCCAAGCTCTTGGGCAGCGAGTACACGCCTTTTGTGGCCAGCTATGCAGAGCAGCGAGTCGACGGGCTACGGGTCAACGAGTTGAAGGTGGGGCCCCAGGCCTTTGTCAACTCGCTCCCCGTTGACGTGTCTCCCGTTGAATGGTGTCCTTCGGGTTTCACCATTCCCTCAGACACCGCGCTGGGCCATCATCCCTACCATGCGGCGGGCCTGTATTATTTGCAAGAACCCAGCGCTATGGCTGTGACCGAAGTGCTGGCCCCACGGCCGGGTGAGCGGGTTCTGGATCTGTGTGCCGCGCCAGGGGGAAAGGCAACTCACATCGCTTCACTCATGCGGGGCCAGGGCCTCCTGGTCGCCAACGACATCCACCGTCGGCGGGTGAGGGCTCTGGCCGAGAACGTGGCGCGCTGGGGTGCGACGAATGCGGCCATTCTCAACGAGAAGCCTGACCGGCTCGCTCGGCGCTTTCCGGCCTTCTTCGACCGGGCGCTGGTGGATGCGCCCTGCTCTGGCGAGGCGATGTTCCGCCGCAGCGAGTCGGCGTGTGCCGCTTGGAGTGTGGAGCACGTGCGGGGATGCGCGATGCGCCAGCAGCAGATCCTGGCCTCGGCGGCGCCGATGATACGGCCGGGAGGATGGCTTTGTTACGCCACCTGTACCTTTTCGCCGGAGGAGAACGAGGGAGTGGTCGCCTCTTTCCTCCGCGACCATCCTGATTTTGACATTCTCGAGGTGTCTCGTTTCCCTGGCTTTGAGCGGGGCCATCCGGAGTGGGTAGAGACCACTCAACCGCTGGAGCGAGCGGTTCGCCTCTGGCCCCATAGAGCCCCGGGCGACGGGCACTTCATAGCCCTGATGCAGCGGACCCGCGGGGAGGTTGGTCCGCCAGAGCGCACCTGGGCGGCTCAGACTCCGCCTGACTTCGGCCAGCTCAGTCGAGCCGCTGCCGGTGAAGTTCTGGCTGACTTCTGCCGAAAGTACCTGGCGCTACAGATCGAGGGTCAGCTCAGCCTTGCTGGCAGTCATCTCTATCGCCTTCCGCCCGACCTGCCCGACCTGAGCGGCCTGCGAGTGGTGCGTACTGGCTGGTGGCTGGGGAGGGTGGGCCGGGATCGTTTGGAGCCCAGCCACGCCCTGGCGATGGCCCTGCACCGTGAGGAGGCTCGCCTCACCCTCGATCTCTCGGCGGATGGACCAGAAGTGTGTGCTTATCTGCAGGGTAGGC
>DAOUDQ010000163.1:0-5394 GCA_034431045.1 Dehalococcoidia bacterium
GGTTGAGAACCTGTGGCCGGCCTGGTCGCCTGACGGATCCAAGATCGCCTTCAACTCCGAGCGCTACCGGCACGCTGATATTTACGTCATGAACGCCGACGGCTCAGGGCAGACTCGCCTCACCAATGACCCGGGGGAGGACTATCAGCCAGCCTGGTCGCCTGACGGCTCCTGGATTGCCTTCACCTCGGACCGCGACGGCAACCGGGAGGTGTACATCATGAACGCGGATGGCTCTGGTCAGACGAACCTCACCAACAACCCAGCATACGACGTGGGACCCACTTGGTCGCCTGCCACTTCATCGACAAGCGGGGCTCGCTAGGGCCCCCAAGAGGGGTCGCTGTCCTTGCCGATGGCGGTGGTAACGCGAGCCAGATCACTGCCGTCGGCCTTTACAATGTAGAGGTCAAAGTCGCCGGTGCGGTATGAGCCGAACACGACCCACTGACTGTCAGGGGACCAATCGGGCTCTAGATCGATGGCGGGATCATTGGTCAAGTTAGTGTTTTCGGTTCCATCGGGCCTCACAATATAGATCTCATGGTTTTCTTCGCGAATGGACCTGTACGCTATCCACTCGCCATCAGGCGACCAGATGGGCTCAACGTTGTACCCCGGCGGCTCGCTGACCACCACCGTCAGGTCGGATCCATCTACGTTGACAATGCAAACCTGTCCCAGGCCTCTGGTCACGCTGGCCGCGTAGAAGATCAGCTGCTGCCCGTCAGGTGACCAACCGCCCAAGAAAGCCCCGGCCTTGCATGGCGGCGCGGTGGCTTCCGACTCAGGCTCGGTCACCTTCTGGACGTTACTGCCATCGCTGTCCATCACATAGAGCGCCCCTGTGCGGCTGAAGGCTATGCGCTTGCCATCCGGAGACCACCTTGGGCTTAGGTCGCCGGCTGGGTCGTCAGTGAGCCTGATGAGGCCGGTGCCATCGACGTTCATCACGTAGACGTGGTAGGTGCCGTCCCGGTCGGAAGCGAACACGACCCTCTCACCGTCGGGAGACAGATCGGACTCGATGTCCTCTGCCGGGTTATTGGTTAGGTTTATCTCGCCCTCAGCGCTGAGCAAATAGATCTCCCCGTTGCCGTCGCGCCGAGAGGAGAAAGCGATCTTGCCCAGGGGGAGGCCGGCCTCTGGCGTACCCACCGGCGTTGCCGGCCTAACCGTCACCGTGGGAGTGGCAGAGATGGGCGACTCGGTGGGCGAAGGCGCCGGCGTCGTCGGCTCAGGGGCTTCCTCACCTCCGCCGCATGCGGACACCAGCAGAGCGGCCAGCACAACCAGCACCGTCACAAGTATTCTCAAGGCAAGGCCTCCCTTCTGCGCCAGGCCATCTTCTTGCCACGTCTAGAACGGTGGCCGCCTGCTGGCAACTTACTGAATTAACGCTAAAGTCAGCACCGTGGCGAGCCAAACGCGACGTCGCAAGCATCTATAATAGTGTAACTTTACATCCTGCCTGCTTAAACGAGCAAGCCTTCGGTTTGGTAGATTTGGTATCGCATGGCTCAGGCGCGGTGGCCGTCCTTGCTTTCGCTGCGTTGCGCATCGATGGCCCTGATGCCACGTTAGTACATGGAGGTGCTGTATGAGAACGACAGGATTGATCCTCCTGGCCGCCGCGACGCTGGCCGCCGTTCTGGCAGCGATAGCGAACATTTGGGATGAGGAGGGAAAGCCTGTCCAAGGTGCCACGTTCACGGTGGTAGGCCTGGACATGGACACGACGGGCAACGGTTGCCCTAACGAGTGCAGGGTAACCGGTGGAGCCCCCGTACGCTGCGTCGACAGCGACGACTGCTCGCTGGGTGCCATCGATTACTGCGTGGAGGTGCACGCTGCCAGCGAGGACGAATTCAACGTCGACATCTTCCTGGAGGGACTGCCCAGCGGCGAAAGCATCCTGGGCGCCGGCTACGACATCAACTTCCCCGACACGGCGGTCAAGGTTATCGCTAGGAAACACACCGACCCGCTGGTGAACCTACCTGCTCAGCCGGGGAGCACTATGACCGACCTTAGCGACGATCTGCCGGACACCGTCTCGCCTCACGAGGTCAACGTAGCCGACCTCACCACGGCTGAGTACAACCCGCCCTTCAGCCACGGCGTCCTCGGCCGCTACACCTTCAAGGTGCTGCCTGGGGCAACGTCCGGCCTCTACTCCCTCACCCTGGACCCCGCCACTCTTGTCCTCGGCCGCGATGTGCCGCCCGGCGGTGACGTGTGCTACACCTACGGCTGCGACATCTGGGACGGCAACTGGACGCCCCAGTACGGGCTGATCGCCATAGATGACAGCTGCCCGGCGGGCCCGACGCTGACGCCCACCCCGACGCCCACGGCCACGGTTACGCCTAGCCCTACGGGCACGAGCACAGTTACACCCTTCCCCATTGTCAGCAACCTCGTAGCCGGTTGGAACCACGTCTGTTACCTCGGCGCCGAGCAGCCTACCTCGGACGCCCTAGCGGACATCGGCACAGGCGTCCTGGCCGCTTACCACCTGAGACCTGAGGAGGGCTACGACAGATGGTTCTCAGACAGGCCCGACCTCAGCTCCATGGCCAGCGTGAGCCCCTACGAGCCCCTGTTCATCCTAATGGCCGACGACGCTGCCTGGCCGCAGGAGCCCACCGTTACGCCGCCTGCCAGCCTGTACCTGGCACAGGGCTGGAATAGCATTTGCTACTCGGGCCAGACGAAAGAGGTGGAACCCGCAACGGCAGCTATTGCCGGACAGTTTAACGTATTGTATGTCCTGGCACCCAACGAGGGTTGGAAACGATTTGTCGCCGCCAGGCCGGACGTCAGCAATCTGGCGGAACTCCGCCGATTCGCCGCTGTCCTGGTTCTGGTGACGCAGACCGGGGGCGCCCAATGGACGCTTGACCCGTAGGGGTTGGCAAGGCTGCTTTGGCCCTGGTGCCGCCCCGGTGATGCCCTTGACGCTCGAATGCGGCTTGGCTAGAATCGCGATATCTGCAAATCGAGGGGAGCCGGTATATGGTTTGGGGCAAGGCCATCTGGCCGTTGATGGTAGCATTCCTGCTGACCTTTGTGCTAGCCGCCTGTGGCGAGGGAGAGGAAACTCCAACCGCAGCACCGACAGCCACCCCCGCTGTTACCGCCTCGCCCTCGCCAGGGGTCACGGGAACCCCGGCGGCAAGCCCCTCGCCGACAGCAGCGGTGACTCCCGGTGAGGCGCTGGTCCTCGACCTGGCGGTCACCGCACCTCTTCTGACCATATTCGCCGGTGAGCCCGTCCCCCCTCCCACCAACCAGCCGACCGGCGACCTCAGAAACGACATCCCCTCCGTGGCGGTGGGCGACTTTAACGATGACGGAATCGACGATCTGCTCATTGGAGCGCGCTTCGCAGACGGGCCAGACGACTCGCGGCAGGAAGTCGGCGAGGCCTACGTCATCTTCGGATGGCCCAGCCTGGGCGGCACCATCGACCTCGCCCAGGGCCAGGAGAACCTGATCATCATTGGCGAAAGGCCCGGCGACAATCTCGGATATGGGGTGGCCGCCGCCGACGTCAATGACGATGGCATCGACGACATCATCGTGTCGGCGCCCATGTCAGAGGGGATCAAAGATCCCGACTACCGCACAAACCGGGGCGAGGCTTATGTCATCTTCGGTCGATCGGACCTCGAGGGCAGCCTAGATATCGCTGAAGGCCAGCAGGATGTCACGATCATTGCCGCCGAGGGCTTCAGCCTCATGGGCGACTCGATGGCCACCGGAGATGTCAACGGGGACGGTATCGCCGACATCATCCTGGGAGCACCCTTCGCCGGCCGTGTCCCGGGCAGCCCCCATGGCGGCCCAAGGACAGAACTGGGAGAGGTGTACGTCGTCTTCGGCTCAGCCAATCTGGGCGGAAGCATCAGCATTCCCCAGGGCCAGCAGGATTTCACCATCAGCGGGCCGGAACAGTACAGCGAGTTGGGGGATGCGGTGGCCGTGGGCGATGTTAACGGCGATGGCATTGACGACATTATCGCCGTGGCGGAAGCGGGTGACCCGCCCGACGGCACCAGGGACAACGCTGGCGAGGCCTACGTCGTCTTCGGTTCGAGCGACCTGGGCGGCAAGGTGGAGGTCGCCAAGGGCCAGCAGGACCTCACCATCCTTGGGGCCGGCGCTAATGACGCTCTGGGGTTTTGCGCTAGCAGCGGCGACATCAACGGCGACGACATCGACGACATCCTGCTGGTGGCCCAGCGTGCGGCGGCGGCCGGCCGGGCGCGAGACACCTCGGGCGAAGCGTATGTTATGTTCGGCTCGCCCGACCTCGGCGGTACCATCGATATCCTCTCGGGCGACCAGGATACCACCATCTTTGGTGCCGACGCCCACGACCTTCTCAGCTCCTGCTCAGCCGGCCACGATGTCAATGGAGACGGCATCGGCGACATCCTGCTCGGCACCAGCTTTGGCCGCGGTCCTGGCAATGGCAGGGACGGGGCCGGCGAAGCCTATGTCATCTTCGGCTCGTCCACGCTGGACCGCGTGCTGGACCTGGCCCTGAACAACTATGAGGTGGTGCTGTTCGGGGCCGAGGCCGGAGATCGCCTGGGCAGCGCCGTCACCGCCGGCGACCTCAACGGCGACGGCAAACCAGAGATCATCCTGGTGGCTAGCCAAGCCGCCGGCCCCGACAATGGCAGGCCCGGCGCCGGCGAGGTGTACGTCGTCACGGCCCTGGGCGGCGGAGAGCAGTGACGCGTCAGCATAGCCCGTAGCGAGCCCATTTGGGCAGACAGGCTTCACAGCGGTTGATGTCGGAGGGTGATCAGAAAGCTATTTCATGAACAAATTTTTCGGTAATTCGCTTAGTTTTTACCGAGTTGCCTTGAACAGGGCTTGACAAAATATTGGGGCGGGTGTATATAGTTATTGTTCCAGAACCCAACATAATGCCGCAGCCTCCCTGCCGGCCGGGAGCTAGTTGTGGGGAATGCCAGTTTATTCAGTTCCCCAAGGAGGAGCGCGATGGCCGGCAGGCTTTTTGCGGCCTGTTTTCTATCCACTGCATTAGCTTTCCTCTTGTTACTCTCCGCCGGTACCAACGTCGAGGCGGAGACGTTCAAGACCAGCTATGGCGTCACGCTCACATGCGAAGGCGCCGACGGCGTGGCGGCAACCGGTGACGACTCCTGCACGTGCGCTACCGGTGGGGCGTACGACCTCGACGAGTGTGCCGACATGGTCACCCATTTCGACATAGTGCCGACGGCGTGGAATCCGGCTGACCCCGACCACGCCAACTTCTACAGGCTGAACACTTTCCACGCGCCGCCGGAGTGGGGCGTGGGCCGGGACTTCGATGCTCCCAATGGGGCCTACGCCGGGATGCTCTACGCCAGC
>DAOUDQ010000164.1:0-4974 GCA_034431045.1 Dehalococcoidia bacterium
TCTACCTGCCCGACGTCCGCCCCGGCTGGGCAGTTCGCTTCATCATGGCTCGCCTAGCCCAGCGCGTCGCCGTCACCACCCGCCGTTCCCTACCCTACCTCCCCACAGCCAAGACGGTGGTCACCGGCTACCCAGTCCGCCCCAGCTTCCGCCAGGCAAGTCGACTAGATGGCCGTTCTCGCCTTGCCATCGACCCCCAAGAGCGTGTCCTGTTCATCGCCGGCGCCACCCATGGCGCCCGCAGTCTCAACCGCATGGTCGGTCAACACCTTCCCCAGTTGCTGGAGTTATGTCACGTCATCCACCTGAGCGGTCACAGCGATCAACCGCGACTAGACCGCCTGCGCCGCGACCTGCCCGACCGCTTACGCCCCCGCTATCACCTGTACGGATACATGCACGAGGACCTGCCCTGGGCCATGGCCGCCGCCGATCTGGCGGTGATGCGGGCCGGCGCCTCGGTGATGGGCGAACTGCCGGCCATTGGTCTACCCGCTATCCTGGTGCCCTATCCCTACGCCGGCGGCCACCAGCGCTTCAACGCTCGCTTCCTGGCCGACGCCGGGGCAGCCCTAGTAGTGGACGACAACAAGCTGAACGGTCTGCTGCCCCTGGTGGGCGAGCTCCTGGCCGACGAGGCACGACGAGCCACCATGGCCGAGGCCACTCGCCGCCTGGCCCGCCCGGACGCCGCCACAAATATCGCCCGTCTGCTCTTGGAGGTGGCCAAGTGAGGGCGAAGGGCATCCCTCGGCGCGTCCACCTGGTAGGCATCGGTGGCATCCACATGTCGGCCATCGCCCACGTCCTCCTCGCCTGGGGCCACCAGGTTTCAGGCTCCGACCTGAAGCTGTCGCCCCTTACCGAAGGCCTGCAGGAGCAGGGGGCCACCGTCTACCAGGGCCACGCCGCCGACCATCTGGGCGACGCCGAGCTGGTAGTCTACACAGCGGCCGCCCACCCCGACAACCCCGAGTTGACGGAGGCCAAGCGCCGTGGCCTGCCCGTTCTCCAGCGAGCGGAGGTGATCGCTCGCCTGCTGGAGGGACGCCAGGCCATCGCCGTGGCAGGCAGTCACGGTAAGACCACCACCACCGCCCTCATCGCCCTCATGCTGCAAGAGGCCGGCTGCGACCCCACCTTCCTGGTGGGCGGCGAAATAATCGACCTGGGTACCAACGCTCGCGCCGGCCAAGGCGAGCACATCGTAGTGGAGGCCGACGAGTTCGCTGGCGCCTTCCTTCACTATCGGCCCCAGGTGGCCGTGGTCACTAACATCGAGCCCGACCATCTGGATTTCTACGGCAGCTTCCAGCGCCTGACCGATGCCTTCCGCCAGTTCATGTCGCAGGTAGCAGCCAACGGCTTCGTCATCGCCTGCGCCGACGACCCCACTGTCCGCCACATCCTGGCCCATCCCGAGGCCGAGCCGCCCATTCAGGCCAGGATCATCCGCTACGGGCTAGAGAAAAATGGAGGATTTTTCCCCGAAAATCTTTCGTCAAAGGGTATATGCGGGTACACTTTTCTGCTAAAATACCGCCAAGAGTCCAGCGCAGCCTTCGAGACCCATTTGGCAGGGGTCCATCAAGTGAACAACGCCCTGGCTGCCATTGCCACGGCAAGCGTTCTCGGCCTGCCTCAGCCGGCCGTGCGGGAGGCTCTCGCCCGCTTCCGGGGCATTCAGCGACGCTTCCAGCTCGTGGGCCAAGCGGCGGGCATCACCATCATGGACGACTATGCTCATCACCCCACTGAGATCCGCGCCACCATTGCCGCCGCTCGCCAGCGCTTCCCCGGTCGCCGGCTGGTCTGCCTCTTCCAGCCCCATACCTACAGCCGCACCCAGTATCTCTTGGACGGCTTCCGCACCTGCTTTCAGGGGGTCGACCAGCTTCTCATCGCCGAAACCTACGCCGCCCGCGAGGAGCCCTCGGCGGGCATGAGCGCCCAGGAGCTAGCCGAGGCCATTGACAGCCCGCCCGCCAGCTACGCCGGAGGGCTGGAACAGGCACCACCAAAGGTGATCGAGGCGCTGCGGCCGGGCGATGTCTTCTTCACCATCGGTGCTGGTGACATCGATCAGGTAGGAGCGAAGGTTCTGGAGGCACTGAGAGAGAGGCCGTGGACAGCCAGTTCCTAGCAGAGCTGCGCCAGGCAGCGACAGTCCGCCTGGCCGAGCCAATGTCCAGCCATACCACCTTCGGCATCGGCGGGCCGGCCGACGCCTATGCCATCGCCGGATCGGAAGAGCAAATGCAGGCGCTGGCAGATATCGCCCGCCGTCACGCTGTGCTCTTCCTCATCCTCGGCTCAGGCAGCAACATCCTGGTGGGCGATAGTGGCATCCGCGGGCTGGTCATCGAGAACCGCAGCGGCCGGGTCGACGAGCCCCTCCGCCAGGACAACGGCAGCCTGCTGGTGCGGGCTCAGTCCGGGACCAGCCTCGCTGGCCTGGCGCGGCGGCTCTCCCTGGCCGGTCTGGCCGGCCTGGAGTGGGCCTGCGGCATCCCCGGCAGCCTGGGAGGGGCGGTGATCTACAACGCCGGGGCCTATGGCGGCTGCCTGGCCGACTGCCTGCGCAGCGTGCGCGTCGCAAACAGTAATGGCGAAGTGGCGGAATTGGCAGCCAGCGAACTCGCCCTGGGTTATCGGGGCAGCGCCTTCACCCGCGGCGTGCTCCAGGGAAAGGTCATCCTTTCCGTCGACCTGATTCTGCACGAGGATGACCCCCAGGCGTTGGCCACACGAGTGGCCGACCTGGATGCCCGCCGCCAGGCGGCCCAGCCGCGAGAGCGCAACGCCGGCTCGGTCTTCAAGAATACCCCCGAACATCCCGCCTGGTGGCTCATCGATCAGGTGAACCTGCGGGGCCACCGCATCGGCGACGCCCAGATCTCGCCCAAGCACACCAACTTCATCGTCAACCGCGGCCACGCCCGCGCCAGCGATGTCAAGGCGCTGATGGCCTTGGCCCAAGAGAGGGTGGAAGAAGGCTTTGGCCTTCGCCTGGAGCCAGAGGTGACGCTGGTGGGAGAGGGATTCGATGGCTAGGGAAAGGCGCCTGCCGGTGGGCATCCTCTTCGGCGGCCGCTCCGCCGAGCATGAAGTGTCGCTCATCTCCGCCCAGGGGGTGATGGCCGCCATCGACCAGGATCGCTTCCAGGCGGTGCCAATGGGCATCACCAAGGAGGGCGCCTGGCTCACCCCACGAGAGACGCAGTCGGCCCTGGCCGCCATCAGGGGCGAGCGCATGGGCGCCCTGGAGCAGCCCGCTGGCCTCGGCTTCAGCGGCCGGGTCCTAGTCGCCCTCCGCAAGGTAGACGTGCTGTTTCCCCTGGTGCACGGCACCTATGGTGAGGACGGCTCCCTCCAGGGGCTCCTGGAGATGATGGGCATTCCCTACGTGGGGGCCGGTGTGGCCGCCAGCGCCTTGGGCATGGACAAGGCCCTGCAGCAGATGGTCTTCCGCCAGGCAGGCCTTCCCGTGCCCCACTCGCTCGTCGTCACCTGGCCCCAGTGGAAGAACGAAATGACCGCCGTGGTTCGCCACATAGAGAGCGATCTGGGCTATCCCTGCTTTGTTAAGCCGGCCAATAGCGGCAGCAGCATTGGCACCGCCAAGGCCCGCTCGCGAGAGGCCCTGGCCGACGGCCTGGCCGAGGCCTTCCGCTACGACCGCAAGGCCCTAGTGGAGCAGGCCATCGAGGGTCGCCACATCGAGTGCAGCGTCTTGGGTAACGATGATCCCCAGGCCTCAGCCCTGGGGGAGATAGTGTTCAGCCGCGACTTCTACGACTACGTGGCCAAATACGAAGATCCCCGCACCCGCCTGATCATCCCCGCCGACCTGCCCCCAGAGGTGAGCGAGCGGCTGCGGGCCCTGGCCATCGCCGTCTTCACGACCATCGATTGCGCCGGCATGGGGCGGGTGGACTTCTTCCTCACTCACGACGGCCAGGCCTACGTCAACGAGATCAACACCATACCGGGCTTCACGCCCGTGAGCATGTATCCCAAGCTGTGGGAGGCCACTGGCCTGTCCTATAGCGACCTAATAACCCGCCTCATCGAGCTTGGCCTGGAGCGCTATCAGGAGAAGCAAAGGCGTGCATAGAGGCAACTGGCAGACCGCATCACAGCGTCCCCTGCGGGGCTACGTCCTCCTGGGGGAGGACGAGGAGCCAGGTGGCCCGCGCCTGTGGCGACGGCTGCTGGTGCTGCTGCTGGTGGCAGGCCTGATCGGCGGCGGCCTGGCCCTCTACTTCATGCCCGTCCTTCGGGTGCAGGAAGTGCAAGTGACAGGAGCCCAGACCCTGGACGCCTACTCCCTGGCCGAGCTGGCCGGCCTTAAGGGTGCCAGCATGTTCACCGCCCCTCTCGACGACGCCCAGGAGCGGCTGGCCGCCCTGACCATGGTCAAGTCGGTGAAGGCGGAGCGGCACTGGCCCCACACCGTTCGCCTCGTCGTCGAGGAAAGACAACCCTGGGGCTACTGGTACACCCAGGACAGCGAGTACGTGGTGGACGCCGACGGCGTCGTTCTTGAAGGGGCCATGCCTGCGCCGGACGCGCCCATCGTCTACCACCAGGACAGCTCGGCCCAGTTCCAACCGGGAGACGTCATCGACGCCGATGCTGTGCACCTGGCCCAACAACTCTTGGATTCTTTGCCCGCCACCCTGGATATGGGGCTGGTGCGGCTGGAATACAATGGCCGCGAGGGTCTGTCCCTGCTGACCGACGCCGGCTATCGCGTGATCGTGGGCGATAGCCACGGCCTGGAATACAAGCTGGCTGTGTGGCAAGCGCTGGAGCAGAGGCTCGGTCGCCAGCAGATACAGGGGCACATACTCGATCTGAGGTTCGGTGATAGGCCCTCCCTTCGCTCAAAGGAGGGAGAGAGAGATGTATCGCAATAGCAACTTCGCCGCCGTCGATGTGGGCAGCACCAAGGTGTGCACCCTGGTGGGC
>DAOUDQ010000165.1:0-1786 GCA_034431045.1 Dehalococcoidia bacterium
ATCACTGCCGGGAGGACCTCTTTGTGAGCTCGTCGGACATGACTTTGCCTGAGGCGGACGCGTTGGG
Organism: Dehalococcoidia bacterium; assembly: GCA_034431045.1. Taxonomy (GTDB): domain Bacteria; phylum Chloroflexota; class Dehalococcoidia; order SM23-28-2; family SM23-28-2; genus SM23-28-2. The sequence continues at coordinate 68 of DAOUDQ010000165.1, forward strand.
CCGCTCGGCCTCTAACAACGTCTTCGTAGAGGCGCCACCGGGTCAGGATGATGGTTGGCGCGCCATCCAGGATCTGTATGACGGCGAGATACGCTACTGCGACGAGAGCACAGGTACAATACTGGAGCTATTAGAGGCTCACCTGGGGGGACTCGATAGCACGTTGGTCATCCTTACTTCAGACCACGGCGAGAGTTTCGGCGAGCATGACGCCGCGTACCACGCGTTCGCCGCGTATCAGACCGTCCTACGTGTGCCTCTGGTGCTTTCCTGGCCCGAGCATCTGCCACAAGGAGTTCGGGCCCGTGAGACCATCTCGACGATTGACCTGTTCGCCACCATCGCAGAGTCGGCGCGAGTTTCACGTTCCACCTACAGCCCGTCCCCCTCTTCTAGCCTCCGCAGGCTATGCAAGAGCCGTTCTGACGACGAAATCAACCGGTATGTCTTCGCCGAAGCCTGGCCTCGACCCTGGGGGCTCAACGGAGTGTGGGAGTACTATGAGCACGGAGTTCCCATCGGTCGGTTCGTCGCACCGCTATTCGCTGTCTATGGAGGCGACTGGAAGTACATTCGCGGAGAAGGGCAGAACCGCGAGTTGCTCTATAACTTGGCAGAAGACCCTGATGAGCAGCGCGACCTGTCTGCGGTGCAGCCAGAGCGCTGTGCGAGGCTGAGAGCAGTGCTGGACATGTGGCTGGAGGAAACTCCGAACAACATGCCCACTTTTGCCGATGGCTACGAAAAGGGCCCTCTCCGAGATTGAAGAGGAGTGAGGATCAGATGCGGAACACTGACTGCTGGGACAAGGTCGTACTCATGGCGAGCTTGTGCTTTGCCTCGGCTCAGGCGGCCGAGGCTTATATCGATCCTGGCACGGGTTCTGTGATCTACGCAGTGGGACTGGCGCCCGTGGTGGCGCTCTTGGCATGGCTGGGACGTCGCATTGTTGGGATGTTCATCCGCTCGAGGGAAAAAGAAGCCCCCGAAGCGGAGCAGGAAGAGGAGCAGTGCTAAGCCCGAATTGAGGGCCTTGGGTCTGCATCAGGGAGTGTTTTCGTGAGCAAGGGCAAGCGACTCGTGTTGCTGGGCATTGATGGTCAGGACCCTCGGATCACGGAGCGACTATTGAGCGAGAGCAAACTGCCCAATTTCCAGCGCTTGGCCCAGACCGGCGGCTACGCACGTCTGAGAACCACCAACCCAGCGCAAAGCCCGGTCGCGTGGACAACTTTGGCGACGGGAGTGAACCCGGGCTACCACGGGATCTTCGACTTCCTCAGCCCCATCCCCGAACGGATGAGTATAGACTTGGCTGTTATGAGACTGCGGCCAAGGCCGGGAGGCGCGCCCGCTTTCGAGACGGTCCGCCAGGCGGAGGCTTTCTGGGACCTCACCACTGCGCGCGACATCCACACAAGCGTCATCCACTGGCCGGTCACCTTCCCTGCCGAAAAGGTGAGCGGTCATCTCTTGTCGGGACTGGGAACGCCAGACATCCACGGTCGGCTCGGCAATTATACCTACTTTACGACTCGACCTCTGTCGCCTGGAGACAAGGCGCCCGAGAAAGTCCAGAAGCTGCGAAGGGACGGACGCTGCTGGGCCGGGGAAATCCAAGGGCCCATGCTTGCGGGGCTGACCCGATCGCGCCCGTCCATGCTCCCCTTTCGCCTGCAAAGGCGCGGGGCCGAGGAGGCTATCTTGCACTTACCGAAC
>DAOUDQ010000166.1:0-2441 GCA_034431045.1 Dehalococcoidia bacterium
CCGCAGGACTCGTCCTCGGCGAACCACTCGAAGTACAGGCACATATCGACGATGCAGGCGGAGTCGTCGAAGAGGACAAGGCCGCCGCTGCCCAGGAGGGCGCCCTTCTCGCGGAAGGGTTCGGGCTCCAGGGGCAGGTCCACGTCCCTGGCGTGAAGAATGCCTCCCAAGGGCCCGCCCGGCTGGACGGCCTTGAGGGAGCGACCCTCGGGCGGCCCGCCGCCAGCCTCGTAGACCAGGCGCCGCAGCGGCGTGCCGAAGGGTACCTCCACTACCCCCACCCGCTGGACGTGCCCCGACAGGCTGAACATCTTGGTGCCGCAGTTCCTGTCGCTGCCTACGGAGGCGTACCAGACGGCCCCATGGCGCAGGATGAGGGGCACGTTAGCGTAGGTCTCCACGTTGTTGACGTTGGTGGGCTTGGCGAAGACCCCCGCCTGAGAGGGGAAGGGTGGGCGAATCTTGGGCATGCCGCGGGCGTCCTCGAGGGAGGCGATGAGGCCTGTCTCCTCACCGCAGACGTAGCTGCCAGCCCCACGCACGATCTCCATGTCATAGGAGAAGCCGCTGCCCAGGATGTCCTGGCCCAGGAGGCCTCGCTCGCGCGCCTGGCGCAGGGCCAGCTCCATGCGCTCCGCACAGAGGGGGTACTCCTCGCGAATGTAAATGTAGCCGTAGCTGGCGCCAGTACCGTAGGCGCCGATGATCATGCCCTCGATGATGCAGTGGGGGTCGCTCTCCATGAGGGTGCGGTTGACGAATGAGCCGGGGTCGCCCTCGTCGGCGTTGCCGATCATGTACTTGGGCTCGCCCTTGGCGTCTCGCAGGAACTCCCACTTGCGAGCGGTAGGAAAGGCGGCACCGCCCCGTCCCCACAGCCCGGCCCCGGCGTCGGAGACCTCCCACATGACGTCCTCCTGCGACATGCCCAGGGCGTTGGCCAGCCCCTCGTAGCCGCCGCGGGCAACGTAGTGGTCGATGTTTTCGGGGTCGATAACGCCGCAGTTGGCCATGAGGCGGCGCACTTCTTGCACGGCCATGAAGTCCAGGGATGACAGGGGCGGCACGCCGTCCACGGGCTGGGGCGAAAGTGTAGCCAGGGCTAGCTCCTGGCAGATTCCGCTTGTGGATGCCAGTGCCTCCTCGACGAGCTGGGGCACCCGCTCGGCGGTCACCTGCTGGTAGAGGATGCGGGAGCCGTTGGACTTGGCGATCTCCACCATCGGCTCACCGTAGCAGAGGCCCCAGCAGCCGGTGACGGCCACGTCCGCGTCCAGGCCGCGGCGGGACACCTCCTGGCGGATGGTCTCCAGGGTCTCGTCGGCACCGACGGCCCGGCTGCAAGTGGTGACGCCGACCGTTATGCGCGGCCGCGCGGGGCTCTCCACCGCTCGCCAGGCTCCCTCGGCCTCCTGGCGCAGCTCCTGGTAGGTGCTCATGTTCCTTTCAGCTCGCGGGCTAGCCTGATGGCCTCGCTGACGGTCAGAGGGCCCTCGGGGCGGCCGTCGAGGCGGATCAGGGGCGCCACGGCGCAGGTCCCGTCGCACTGGACGAGGTGCAGGCCGACCGCTTTGTCGGCGGTGCTCTCCTCCAGGCCGATGCCCAGCACGGCCTCCAGCGCCCGCCGGATGTTCTCCCCGCCCTTGAGGCGACAGGCCGGTCCGGCGCACCAGGAGATGATCGTGCGTGCGGGCGGCTCCCTGCGGATCTCCGAATAGAAGGTGATGGCGCCGTAGATCATGGCGGGAGTTGTGTGCAGCTTTTCGGCCAGGAGGGGGATGGCCTGAGGCGGCACGTAGCCGCAGGCCTCCTGGATGCGGTGAAGGACGGCCAACAAGTCAGCGTCGTCGGGCTTGAGGTCGGCCAGGAGCTGCTCCACCTCTGGTGAACTCTTGGTCGTGTCGGTCAAGGGGAAAGCCTTTCTAGCCTATGGACGATTGTGGATTGGTTCACTAATCATAAACTGCTGCCCCTGCTCGTTTCAAGGTCGGCGGCCACCATGGCCGCCACCTTCTCCCCCAGGCGGATGCTGTAGTTCTGGCCGCGGTCCTCGGGGTAGATCTGGCTCATGTTGGCCAGATACAGCCCCTCGATGGGCGTGCGGTGCTCAGGGATGGAGCGCGAGTAGTTGGTGGCGACGATCGGCTGGGCGAAGGGCCCTCGAAACAGCCAGCGGTCCGCCACCCATTCCTGGGAGAACTGGGGATTGATGCGCCGCAGGTGGGGGAAGTAGAGCTCACATAGCTCATCGACCTCCATCTGGAGGAGGGGCGAAGCTTCCTCCAGGTAGTTGGAGAGATAGGCCACGTGCAGCCCGCCGTAGTGGGAGCGCTCGATGAAGTTGGTGTGCTCGATGAGGGCCAGGAAGGGGATAGAGCGGTCGCTGATGTTCATCCAGTAGATGTGCGATAGCGACCGCTTGAGGGCGAGCACCAGGCAGA
>DAOUDQ010000167.1:0-1786 GCA_034431045.1 Dehalococcoidia bacterium
GCGGTGATGCTGGCCGCGGCCGACAGTCCCGGCGGCCTGGCCTACGACACCAACGCCAAGGTCAACCCGCCGCTGCGCCCGGCGGCCGACGTGCAGGCCTGCATCGATGGCCTGGCCGACGGCACCATCGACGCCATCGCCACCGACCACGCCCCTCACGCCATCGAGGACAAGCTGTGCGAGTTCGATTTCGCCGCCTTTGGCATCAGCGGCTTCGAGACAGCCTTAGCTTTGTGCCTGTCGCTGGTGCACGAGGGCAAGCTGGACTTATCGACGGTTATCTACAAGCTGACGGCCGGCCCGGTGCGAGCGCTGGGCCTGGCGCGATTGGTCCCCGGCCTGGGGAGCCTGGCCGAGGGCGCGCCGGCCGACGTGCTGGTGTTCGACCCCGAGGCCGAGTGGGTGGTTGAGCCCGAGCGCTTCGCCTCCAAGGGCAAGAACACGCCTGTGGCCGGGCGTACGGTGAGGGGCAAGGTGATGGCGACGGTGTGCGGGGGCCGGCCGGTTCTTATCGAAGAGGGAGTCACGACCAGCCATGGCTGATAAAGCCCTCCTGGTTCTGGAGGACGGCTCCGTCTTCGCGGGGCAGGCGTTCGGGGCGCCGGGCCGCGCCTACGGCGAGGTCGTCTTCGACACAGCGATGGCTGGCTATCAGGAGGCGCTCACCGACCCCTCCTGTGCCGGCCAGATCCTGGTGTTCACTTATCCCCTCATCGGCAACTACGGCATCAACGCCTTCGACGTGGAGTCGAAGCGCATCCAGGTGCGCGGCCTGGTGGTGCGCGAGGACTGCGACCTGCCCAGCCACTGGCAGAGCAAGGGCACCCTTCAGGAGTACCTGGCCTCGCAGGGCATCCCCGGCATCGCCCGTGTGGACACGCGCGCCCTCACCCGCCGCCTGCGCTCGGCGGGGGTCATGATGGGCACGATCACCGCCGACGAGACGCCGGAGGAGGCCCTGGCCCGCCTGCGCGGCCTGCCCGCCTACGGCACCGTCGACTTCGTCCGCCAGGTGAGCACGGAGGAGCCCTACGATTGGGAGAGGCCCGACGTTGCCCGCCGCCACATCGTGGTGGTGGACATCGGCCTCAAGTACAACATCCTGCGATTGCTGCGCGCACGCGGCTGTCGGGCGACGGCCGTGCCCTGCACCGCCTCCGCCGAGGACATCCTGGCCCTGCGGCCGGACGGCATCGTGTTGTCGCCCGGCCCGGGCAACCCCGAGCTGCTGGACTACTTGGTGCGAACGGTGACGGCTCTCATCGGGAAGGTGCCTATTTTCGGCATCTGCCTGGGGCACCACCTCATTGGCCAGGCCTTCGGGGCCGGGACCTTCAAGCTTAAGTTTGGTCATCGGGGGGCCAACCACCCGGTGAAGGACCTCCTGACCGGCCGCGTGCACATCACGGCCCAGAATCACGGCTATGCCCTCGACCCTGACGGCCTGCGGGGTGGGGCCGAGGTGAGCCAGGTCCACCTGAACGACGGCACCGTCGAGGGGCTCTGGCACCGCTCGCTGCCCATCATCACCATTCAGTACCACTCGGAGGCCTCGCCGGGGCCCATGGACAACGTTTACATCTTCGATCGCTTCCTGGAGATGGTGGAAGCGGCCAAAGGGAAATAGAGGATGGCGAAAACGACTTTTCGCAGGGCCACGGCGCGGGACGCCCAGCAGATTGCGTCCGTCGCTGCCCGGATCGTGTTGGACGCGGGCGAGGCCAGCGGCCTGCCGACGCACCTGACGGCGGCCGAGGTGGTGGGGCGGATGCGCAGCTATCGGGGG
>DAOUDQ010000168.1:0-3983 GCA_034431045.1 Dehalococcoidia bacterium
ATGGCCATCAGTTGCCCTTCGATCATCTCAGCGTAGTAGCGCCCGGCCTTGCCCTCGACGGCGTGGCGAATGGCAGCCACCAACTCTCGCCATTGAGCGCGTGAGACCTGTTTGGCGCGGATGCCCAACTGGTTCACGTAGATCACCATGATCATCTCCGATTCGGCCTTGCCCACCACTCTCTCTAGTGTGGCCTGGAAACGGGCCAGAATCTCTTCGTTCTTCTTCCTTTCCCCCACCACCCCTTCTGACTCCAGCTCGGCATACAGCCTCTGGGTTAGCTCTGCTAACTCATGGGCCACTTCGTCGCCATACCCGCTCAGTTCCCCTTCGGTGATGGGCTGCTGACTGGAGACGTGGGAGAGGATCTGCACGGTGGTATACATCTGGGGCAGGTTCCTGGTGATGGAGAAGCGCTTCGCCAGCAGGGAGATCAGCAGTTCACCCTTGCCCACCCGGGTGACAACCGCGTTGCCCGTCTGATAGCGGGTGATGGACTGCTCAATGTCGCCCAGGGTGATCTCCCGGCGCAGGAAGGGGATATTGGCCCGCACCAGGCTCAACAGGCGGAACAGGCCGCTCTCCAGATCATGGGGCACGCATGAGGCCAATACCTGGCCGTTGAGCGCTACCAGGATGGAGGCCTCCACGTCGCTCTTGTCGGACAGGATCTTCAGTTCAGTATCGAGGGCATGTTTGAGAACAGCCACGTCCTCGAAAGTCACCCGACGTACTGAGGTTAGCGGCACCGGAAATACCTCCTCCTACGCCCGCTTCTCAATCCCGTACGCCTTGAGCAGCTTCTCCAGTGCCTCCTTGGGCGAGCTGTCGTAGGCCCAGTTGTCGCACATCCTCTCCAGGGTGCTGATGAGAATCTCTGGCGCTTTCTCTCGCCTGGCGGCCCGGATGGCCTGCTCGAAGATGTCGTCGTGTTCGCGGGCCTTCTCCACGTGGTAGACGGGCGTCGAGCGGACGACGGCCCCCACCCCCCGGGCGAAGATATAGGGGTAGACCTCCTCGCCGTGGCGCGTGCCCCGCATCTTGATGATCTCCAGGGTGCGGTTGAAGGCCCCACCAATGGGCTGGTAGCGCAGGTAGATGGCCCCATCGGCCAGGAAGAGGGGGATGGATGCCCCCAGGGCCCCTACTCCCTCGCCTGGCTGGGCGTGCTCCTCGACGGTGGCCAGGACGCAGCCGATCTGCTTGAGCAGGATGAACAGCTCGCTGACCAGCTCCCGCTGCACGCTCTTGTCCTTCTCGGCCCAGACGATGGGGGTCAGGGGGTCTATGGCCACCCGGGTGGGGGTCTCATATTGCTTGCGGGCCTCCACCAGGCGGGGCAACTGGTCACGGATGATGTCGGCAAAATCGCTGCCCTTCGTGGCGAAGAAGAAGAGGTTCTTGTCCACGTGCTCCTGAACCCTATCCCAGCCCCATAGGACAGCCTCTTTGATGATCTGCTTGGGCGGCACGTCGAGGGTGACATACAGCCCCTGTTCGCCGTTGTCCAGCCCGGCCAGCAGGTACTGCATGGCGAAGGTGCTCTTGCCCGTGCCACTGGCCCCGATGATGACGGTGACGGTGTTGGGCCGCAGCCCACCCTCGATCACCTCGTCCAGCCCGACGATGCCCGATAGTATTCGTTCCATAGCCTGCCTCCTATTGGGTTGTTCGGTGGCCAGGTTGTTAGGCTCTAGCCACCCAACCACCTACCTTCCCATCTTGGCCAACAACTCCTCGAATCCCCGCTCCGCCGGCGTGAGGAGGGTGGGGGCCCCGCTGATCAATCCCTGGAGACCGCTGAAGGGCTCCAGCACCTCCACCCCTGTCGAGGTGATGCGGTACTCCCGCAGGGACTTGTCGTGGTCCGAGCCCCGCATCTTGAGGACGCTGATGGCCCGCGTGATCTGCGAGGCCACCTCCACGTAGCGCAGCAGGATCACGTTGTCAGCGATGAAGCTGACGCCGTGCTCGCTGAGGGCCATGGTGCCGAAGAGTTCGGGGATCTCGTTGGTCAGCAGCGCGGTGATGCCCTGGGCGCGGAAGAAGTTGGCCAGGGAATAGGCATAGTCCTTGAAGCGCACCTTGTCCGGCGTGGCCATCTCGATGTCCTTCAGGCCATCAATGGCCACGCGACGGGCGCCCAGCTCGACGGGGGAGGTGTAGAAGAGTTTGAGCAAGCCCTGGGCTTCCAGTTGCGCCAGGTGCCAGCCAAAGCCCCCGGCCAGAGCCCGCAGGTGGCTGGGCGTCTCCTGGAAGCTGACGAAGAGGCAGGGCTCCCCGCGCTCGATCCCGTTGATGGCGAAATGGAGCGACAGCAGCGTCTTGCCCACGCCGGCCCCGCCGGCGATCAGAGTGATAGAGCCCTGGGGGAAGCCCCCCTGAAGCATCTCGTCCAGCCCCGCCACGCCTGTGGACAGCCTCTCATCCGCGATCTCGTAGGCCGGGGGCGCGGCCGGGGTCTTGATGCGCGGGTAGACGGTGATGCCGGCCGGAGAGATGGTGAAGGGGTGCCGGCCGAGGAAGTAGCGGCGGCCACGTATCTTGTGCACATCCAGGAAACGCATCCGGTTCAGCCCCTGCTCCTCGAAGCTCAGGAAGATGATCCCATCGGCGATGGCGAAGACGGGTACCACGGCCACATCTTCAGGCGTGTATTCCCCCACCAGGAAGGCGGTACACATGGAGCTTACCAGGTTGACCGCCAAGTCGTAGGCGAAGACCCGCAACTGGTCTACCTGGGACACGACGTCGCTGATGGCCTTGAAGGAATCCACTACCACCAGCCGGGCGTTTTCTTCGGCGATGGCCTGGTTGATGGTCTGGATCACCTGGGGCAGGGGCTGGGTCTGGATGGCCTCGCCGATGTCCCGCACCACGATGTTGGTGAACATCTTCTGCGGATCGTAGAAGTCGAAGTCCTGCAAGTAGGCCAGGAACTTGACCGTGGGCTCGGAGATGGTGGTGAAGTAGATGGCGCGGTAGTCCGGGCGGGCGTTGGCGAAGAGCATCTGCAATGCCAGGATGGTCTTGCCCGTGCCCGGCGTCCCGCCGATGACGTTCAGCGCGCGCAGGGGGATGCCGTCGGGAATGATGACTTGGTCCAGGGCTGGTAGGCCCGTCCAGAACGTTCCTGCTGTGGGTTTAGTCTCAATCATGTTTGCCTCCTATCCTCTCCACCGATACACTCTCACCCCGGCCCCGCTCTCGACCCCGACGAAGCCCTGCTCCAGCAGGGATTCCAGCTCCTTCACGACGTCCGCCTCCCTTCAATCTCCTTGATCAACTGCCGCACCAGGATATCGCCGGTCAGCATGGCCAGGATGTCGATGAGGTTGGCGACGAGTTCCTTGAGCGCCTCGCGGATGACCTCTCGCTCCTCTTCCCCCATTTGCTGCCGCAGCACATCGAAGGAAACACCCTCGTTAGTCACCTGAAGGTGAGCGAGTAGGGGGTACGTCTCCTCGGTCAGTGCCAGGGCGCGCTCCATGATGGCCGACACCGTCACCCGGCCCAGGGTGGGCAGGACGCGGTCCCAGATGGTCTGGAGGAGGTCTTCGTAGATTTCCAGCACCTCCTGCTTGCGCGCTTGGCTGACCCGCTCTTCAATCATCTTTTCTGCCACTTCGTGCCCCGGCCCCCTGTTGGACCCCTTCTGCCCTTCAGTCATGATTCTCTCCCTTCCGCTGTTGTGTTGTGAGAGACGTGCTCCACCCGCAGCCAATTCTGCGACTGATGATTAACGCTGTTGCGCAACACGCCTCACGTCCTACTCAGCGGCCACAAGCCGGTCCACTTTCTCCAGAAGCTCCTCAGTGTTCAATGGCTTTTCCATGTAATCATTGGCACCCAGGGCCAGAATCCGCTCTACGTTCTCTCGATCGGCGAAAGCTGTGACCACCAAGATCTTGATATCCGCCGTGTCTGGGTTTCCCCGGATCCGCTCGCATACCTGGAACCCATTCACCCCAGGCATCATCAGG
>DAOUDQ010000169.1:0-5793 GCA_034431045.1 Dehalococcoidia bacterium
CCATCGCGATCACCGCAGCACCTTCCTCAGTGAAGCCCCCCGATTCGTCAAGGTAAGCTATCAGGTGGATGATGACCGCCAAGAAGCCGACCGAAACCAGGACTATGGCCAAGACCAGGAGCCAGAAGGAGCGCGTGCGCAGCGCCGGGCCTATGGTAAGCCCCTCCTCGCCCCTTATACCGCTGCGGCGACCTGTCCCCTCCACCGCCTCCGGCAGCGGACTCGCCGGGGCCTCGCCTGGAGCAGGAGGCTCACCGTCCGGCAGAAGGCCCACCTCCTCCGGCCGGTGGCGCAGCGTCAAGGCCAGAGGAATGCAGGTAGCCAACTGGCCCATGCCCAGGATCATTAGGCCAGTGCGCCAGTCGAACAGAGCTATCAGCAAGGCCGCCAGCAGCACCATGACCCCGCTTGCCCCTTCGCCCGCGCTCAAGATACCCAGAGCGCGTCCCCGTCTCTTCACAAACCAGTGAGCGATGGCTACTGCGCACACCGGCAGGCCGGCCAGACTCATGCCGACGGCGATAACCGAGACGGAGATGTAGAACTGCCAGAGTGCCTGAATCTGGCTGGCAGCCAAAAAGCCACCGCCGATCAGCGTCACGCCCGCCAGTAGGAGGCGGCGCACACCGACACGGTCCGCCAGATAGCCGGCCACGGGCATAGTCAGCCCTGCCATCACCGCAGCGATGGAAGGGCCAGCACCGATAGCCGCCCGTGACCAGCCAAACTCCTCCTCCAGGGGATCGACCAGGGTGCTGAAAGCGTATAGCGGCGCGACGCTGGCGACGAGTATGACGACGAAAGCGGCGATGACCACCCACCAGCCGTAGAAGAAAGGAACTCCCCGAACCAGCCCGGCAGTCTGACGCTCCATGCTCCCGATCCCCCTCGATAATACCTGTCCCGCGCCCCTAAACTAAACCGACCCCAACCGCTGTCGCTGACTTCCCCCAAGAGGGGCGTCCAAAGTGGTGGGCGCCCGTAGATTCCGTCAGCGAGGTGGTGCATGACCCGGTGGCCCAGGAAGCCAGCGCCTTCGTTGATGTGCCCGGCCCGGAAGGACCGATCCAGGGGGTGGCCTGGATCATGTGATTGTTATCAATGGGACCGATGGAATATTGGCACCCGACAAGATTAGACTCACCCTACCTATCAGGGTAAGCCCGACTAGCCGATAGTGTGGGCCCGCCGTGCCCCGCTGTGAGTTGCGGGCGTATCTGCGGATGCCTTAGCCGTCGATGCCCTGATGTACTGGTATTAGTAAGTGCCGTATTTGTCCCTGGCCTCTAGCAGGGCCATGAGGTTTCCTTCAGGCGTGCCTATTCCCAGCTCGCATCCGGATGCCAAGTTGAAGTTGCATCGGTCTTTGGCGATGTCCATGGCACTCTTGACCATGGCATCCACTTCCGCGGGGGTGCCCATGAGCAGCGTTCGGGTGTGGTCTATGCCCACGGCGATGCCATATCTATCGCCGAACTTGTTCACAGCCTCTTCCATAGGATAATCTGAGCCGACCCAGAACTGGAGGGTATTCAGGGCATCGCCGAACTTCTCCGTCACGAAATCGAGATCGGGCCTCGGGCTACAGAAATGGGTCGTAACCGGCACATCGCGGCCCGTCATCTTTCTGACCATGTCTTTGATCCTGTGCAGGCCCTCCATCTCCAGCCGGGCTATCTCCTCCTTGAACTCCGGCGGGGCCAGGTCCTTATCCAGGCTGGCGAAGCCGTAGTTGAAGTTCGTTAGCCTGTCTTTGTAGGGCTCAAGCATGCCCCGGTAGTAGTCCACGGTCCAATCTATCATCACTCTTTCCACTGCCCCGAAAACGACCTCCGGAAAGAGGATTAAGTCCCTCAGGGTCTCTTTCACTCCCATTAGGAGGGCAAGGTTGGACACCGGCCCATACCCTCCCTGCCTGAAGGCGACTTTGTCGCCAAGTTCCTCGGCAACGATCTCGGCGGCCTTGGCCAGGGCCTTGGCTCTCTTTCCTGCGTAAGGATCGCGATACTCGAGCTCCTGGTAGACCTTGGGGTCCGGCCTCCTGCGGTCGGCGAGGGTCTTCTTGGGGTAGATCAGGCTGTCGGTGATGTACACCTCCACTCCCCAGGGCTCCAACTGCCACCACAGGTCGTAGCTTACGCACGACACGTCCGGCTTGTATTTTTGCACGTACCTGATGGTGCCAAGCGCTACCTTCTCTGGATCGAAAGCGAACTGTTGCATCGGAACGCCCGACAGAGCCACAGCCAGGTCAGTCGACCAGTGCAGGATCGGTACCTTGTCGGGCTTCTCTCCGTGCAGATAGCACAGATATCTTTCTAGCCCCGTCATCTCGGCGATTAGGCTCCCTCCTTCAATTGGCGCAACAATCTGTTCGCCTCCTCGATCGCCTGGGGGGCCCTTGGGGCCCAGCCATCGGCGCCTATTTCCTCCGCCGATCTCTCGGAGGTTACGGCGCCGCCGACCAGGACCTTTACCTTGTCTCTCAGGCCTCTTGCCTGCAGCAGCCCTATCGTCGCTCTCTGCAGAGGGAGGCAGGCTATGATCATGATGGCCGGGGCTACAATGTCAGGTTTCTCCCTTTCCACCGCCTCGACAAACTGCTCGGGGAACACTATCTCCCCGAGGTCGACGACCTCGAAGCCATCCGCCGTAAGCAGCAGTTTGATGATGTCCTTGCCCAGATAGTGCGGTGCAGCAGCCCATTCTAACTGCTCCATGTTAGGAATTCAAACTGGGAGGCCCGCCTGCTGGGGAGGGCTGATGTGTCCTGCTCGAGAAGTAGGCTCTCATCGGTTTCATCGCCTTCTGCCGCTTTGGGACGGGCCGTGCAGACAAAGCGCCCCAGGCAGGCGTCTCTGTGGCCTTCCTTATCTCGTGGGCCGCATCCTGGTGGATGAGTTCGACGGTAGCCGCGACGTTCCCCTCCTAGACTGCAAAGCGCTTCCAGCGGACGCGACCGTCCAACGACCGGAAGTAACAGCACCCTCTACCGCAAAGGACCACTGTGCACAGTAGCCCCGAATGTCCCCAGGGTCGCCAAGCACAATATCGGAGAGTTTAAACCGCGGCGTCAGGCGCCATCGCGACCCCCGGGCCAGCGGTCACGCCTCATCTACTCCTGGAGTTCCGCCCGCACTAAGTTGAAAACCTTCCGCGCACCCCGCATCACGTTGGCGACACCGCCCCCCGACTCGCTCTGGGCGCCAAGGAACCATAGGCCCTTGAAAGGTGTGCGGTGGGGCGCACCACTCTTGCCCATCACGGGGCAAAACCCGCCGAAAGAGTGGTGGTCCAGCATATGGGTGAGCTGGCCAAAGTCCACCGGCGTCAGGGAAACGAGCACCCGCGCGTGCTCCCTGAGGCCGGGGATGATCTTCTCGGCCTCGTGCAGCAGCTTGTCGACCATTTCCTGGCGCCGCGCCTGCCAGCCGCCCTCCAGCTTGTTGGGGGCGATGGTGTAGATGGTAATCGCGTGCTGCCCGGGAGGAGCCATGCCGGGCGAGTGGAAGGAGGGGATATAGATAAGGAACCCATCTTTGCCCTCGTGGTACTCGGGGCGCCGCGTGCGCGCCACCCCTTCCTCAATGTCGTAAGTGCCATAGTAGTAGTTCAGGGCAACGTCCTGGTACGGGCTAGGATCCATGTCTACGCCCAGGTGCACCATGAACACTGACTCCATCAGCGGCACGTCGTCCACAGTGGCTGCGAAGTCGGCGGGCAACGCCTCGCCCCCAACCAGATTGAAAAAGCACTCTCTGGCGCCGCCGCTGACCAGCAGCAGATCCGCCTCCCTGCGCTCGCCGTCGGCCAGTTCGACACCTCGCACGCGCTCACCCTCAAGCAAAGCCCGGCGCACCGCGCGGCTGGTATGCAGACGTCCCCCATTCTCGCGGATGACCTCAGCCACCGCCTCGACCAGGTTGCCGTAGCCGCCGACCACGTACTGGAAGGTGATGCGCGGGCCGATAGCCGACACCTTTGCCGGCAGACGGCTATCGTAGGCGGATTCCTGATTGACGGCGGGAATGCCCAGCCCGCCGAACTCCGATGGGCAGACTGTCATGTCAGCCAGTATGGCCAAGAAGATTGCCTTGAGCTTGGGATCGCTGAAAAAGTGATCCATCACCTGCTGCGCGTTCCACGTCTCGTACTGCTTGGCGCGATTGAACAGCAGCGCCATCCGCAGCTTCAAGGGAAGGGCGCGCAGCGGGTTTGCCTCCTCGGCCTGCCGGGCGAGGGTCATCAGGTCCTGCATGATGTCGTAGAACCGGTAGTAACGGTCGAGCCCCTCAGCTTCATGCGGGAAGATCTCCTTGAGCCTTTCCCGCCGCCAATACGGCCCCAGGTATTGCGGCGGCCGGAACAGGCGAAAGTCTGGAAAAGCGATGCCCCGATCGGCGCGCACCAGTTCCACCCGGTCGGCGCAGCCCAAGTCGGCCAGGGTGTTGCCTACCGGTTCGCCCGGCGCAAAGCCCTCCACCATCAGCGGTCCCAGGTCCCAGGCAAACCCCTCCTTGCGCAGCGTCGCGGTGACACCCCCGATGTGGTCGGCCTGCTCAAACACCTCCACCTCGCAACCCGCGCGGGCAAGGTAAGCCGCCGCTGTTAGGCCAGCCATTCCGGATCCCACAATGACTGCTCTCGTCATCGCTCGCCTCCTTGTCTATCTCGGCGATGGCCAGCGGGAGGGCGGCCAGGGTGTCGATGAGGAGCGACCGGGGCGCGTCAGGAGTACCTACCTGAGCCACCGCCTTTCTTTGGTTTGGGCCCTAGAAGGTGACGATGCTGCGGGCCACCTCTCCCGCCTTCATCGCGGCGAAGGCCTGGCTGATGGCCTTCGGACTACCGATGACCTCGAAGGCGTAGTCAGCACCCCCGCCGGTGAGAGCGCAAACGGCCTCCACCGGTTCCTCCTTCGCCGGGTTTACGAAGTGGGTGGCGCCGAACTGCTGCGCCATCTCCAGCTTTCGATCCAAGACATCGATGACGATGATGGGGTCTGCCGCCGCCAGCGCTGCCCCCTGGACCACGTTGAGACCCACGCCACCTGCACCGATGACGGCAACGCTACTCCCCGCCTCCACCTTCGCCGTGTTCAGGACGGCGCCGACGCCCGTGGCCACCGCGCAGCCCATGATGCCCAGCTTGTCCAGGGGGGCGTCGTCCCGCACCCTTACTACGCCGTTCTCGGGGGCCACCATTCGCTCGGCAAAGGACGACACGGAGAGAAAGACGTTAATCGATTGGTCGCCCTTGTGCAGGTGCTCGGCGCTGCCGCGTCCTTGGGTGCAAAGGACAGGTCGGCCCGACTGACAGTAGCGGCAGGTGCCACAGAAGGGGATGAAGTTTATCACCACATGGTCGCCGGGCTGCACGTAGGTCACGCCCTCACCCACCCGCTCCACGATGCCCGCCGCCTCATGGCCCAGAACCGCCGGCAACTCCGTCGGCGTGCGCCCCTCGATGCGGTGAAGGTCGCTGCGGCAGACGCCTACCGAGACCGTCTTCACCATCACCCGGCCGGGCCCGGGCTGGTCGATGTCCATCTCCTCAATGACCAGCGGCTTGTTGACCTCGTACAGGACGGCGGCCTTCATGACGGACTGCTTCCCGAGTGTGACTAACGTTGACGCCTCAGGGGCTCGACGTAGCTCCCTGGAGATTATACAACCGGCTAGCCCGGAAACAGAGCCCGCCCCGCCTCCTCGGCGGCGTTCAAAGGATGGGCCAGCGCCTGGTCCAGCAGGCGGCGGAAGGTCGGGTAGCCCTCCTCTTGCTCGCGTTGCCACT
>DAOUDQ010000170.1:0-3008 GCA_034431045.1 Dehalococcoidia bacterium
CCGCCTGGCGAAGGGCGACCGGGTGGTGGGGATGGAGATCGCTCGTCCCGGGCACGAACTTCTGGTGGTGAGCAGCAAGGGCTACGGCAAGCGCACGCCCTTCGCGGATTACCCTACTCAGGGGCGAGGCGGCCTTGGCGTCAGGACGTTCAAAGTTAATGATAGGAGAGGGGAGTTGGTAGCGGCCCGGATCGTCAATTCCAGGCAAGAGTTGATGATCATCTCCGGGGACGGTATCGTCATCCGCACCCCCGTAGACAGCATTGCCAGACAAGGGCGGGCCACCATGGGCGTGACCCTCATGGGCGTAGGCCCCGGCGATACGGTGGCCTCCATCGCCAGCATCGAGCTGGCCAAGGGGGTGGAAGAGAAACCAGTGACCAGGGGCAAGAG
Source organism: Dehalococcoidia bacterium (assembly GCA_034431045.1). Taxonomy (GTDB): domain Bacteria; phylum Chloroflexota; class Dehalococcoidia; order SM23-28-2; family SM23-28-2; genus SM23-28-2. The sequence goes on from DAOUDQ010000170.1 coordinate 394, forward strand.
GGCAGCGAAGGCGGAAGCGCCTGTCGCCAGAGCGAAAGCCAAGCCCGGCGCCGTTGCCAGGGGGAAGGCGGCCGCCGGGAAGAAGCCGACCCCTAAGGGGAAAGCGGCAGCTAAGCCCGCAGCGGTTGCCAGAGGCAGGGCCTCCGCCAGGGGGAAGGCGGCCGCCGGCAAGAAGCCCACCCCTAAGAGGAAAGCGGCAGCTAAGCCCGCGGCGGCTGCCAGGGGCAAGGCCTCCGCCAGGGGGAAGGCGACCGCCGGGAAGAAGCCCACCCCTAAGGGGAAAACAACGGCTAAGCCCGCGGCGGCGGCCAGGGGCAAGGCCTCCGCCAAGCAGCGATAAGCCCGGTCAGTACCCCCGCTGGGGGTCCACCAGGTTCAGCAGCGGCTCATCGGCCAGATAGCGGCGTAGGTTGTCACAGAAGAGGGCCACCGCCCGCTCGTTGTAGTGGGGGGTCTCGCCGGCAATGTGGGGGCTGATGATGACGTTGTGCAGCCTCCACAGCTCGCTTTCTGACGGCAGAGGCTCGCTCTCGAAGACGTCCAGGCCAGCCCCGGCGATCAGCCCTACCTTGAGAGCCCGCACCAGGGCCGTCTCGTCCACTACCGCCCCGCGAGAAACGCTGATCAGATAGGCCGAGGGCTTCATGGCCTGGAAGGCCAGCTCGCCCATGAGGTGGTGGCTCTCTTCAGTCAGGGGAAGGGCCAGCACCACATAGTCGCTCTGAGAGAGGACGTGCAGAAGATCCAGAGGGCCGAATATCTCGTCGACCAGATACTCGCCGCTCTCCAGGGGTGCCCCCGAACGGCGCACGCCCAGCACCCGCATGCCCAGAAGCTTGGCCAGGCGCGCCACCTCCTGGCCGACGCTGCCCAATCCTACCACGCCCACCGTCTTGCCCTCCAGCTCCTGGGCGGTGAGGCGGGCCCACTCCCGCTTCTCCTGGGCCCGAAAGAGATGGGGCCAACCTTTTGCCAGCATGATCATCATCCCCAGGACGTACTCGCCGATGGGGGTGACGTGAATGCCACTGGCGGTAGTGACGGCTATGCCGCTTTGGAAGAGTTCCTTGTCCACCAGGCGGTCGGCGCCAGCGCTGGTAAGCTGTACCCACTTGAGGCGGGGCGCCCGCGACAGGAGGTCAGCAGGCATGGTGGAGAGAGTGAGCAGGACCTCGGCTTCGGCCAGGGCCTCGTCCAGGCCGCGCCGCGCCTCCTCCTCGCTCTCTTCCGTCGCCTGTGCCAGCTCGCTGGACCGACGCCAGACGGGTCTGCCACCCCGGAAGAGCCGACGCCGGGCCGGGCTGAGGACGGATACCCGCAAGCGCGAGTCGACCTTCCGGATGCGCTCCACCAGCTCGCCGTCCAGGCCAAAGGTTATGAGAACATTCACGTCGGCCATGGCGCCACTCCTATCGTATCAGCGCCGAAGCCCGCCAGCAAGGCTCGTCAACCGTCATTGCTGGCAGTTAATAGACAAAAGGCTGCAGGCCCAGAGCAGCGGAGAGCGGCGAAGTGGAGGAAGAGCACACTGATAGGTAGCCCTCTACTGCCCAATGCTCAACCTGTAGATGAGCCAGCGGGGAAGGCCCGCCGCCTCCATCTTCCGTTGGGTGACGGCGATGTCGTACTCCAGGCGATGAACGGTGACGGTGCGGGCATCGGCGTCGTATACAGCATACGAGGCGCGGCGGTCGCCATCGCGGGGCTGGCCGACGCCGCCGGGGTTGATGATAAGACGCTTGTCACCCAGCCTAACCGTCGTTCCGTGCTCCAGGTAGTACATCTGGCAGCCCTCCTTCGCATCCTTGTCCTCCACCACCAGCATCGGCACGTGGGTATGGCCCACCAGGCTGAAGGGCGTCTGCTGGCGCTGGAGGTGGGCCAGGGCGGCGTCGGGGGAATAGAGGTACTCCCAGATGGGCCAGCGCAGGGTGCCGTGCACCAGGGTGAAATCCCCCTCCTGGACGACGTGGTACAGGTTCTCCAGGTAGTGCCGCTCTTCGGGGGAAAGCTGGCCAGCCGTCCAGTGGGCGGCGGCGGCGGCATCGGGGTTGAAGTCGTCGGTGGGCAGGAGACCGATGGCGGCATGGTCGTGGTTGCCGGGCACGCAGGCCAGGTCGAAGCCCCGCAGGAGGGATATGCAAGCGGCGGGGTCGGGGCCATAGCCCACGATATCTCCCAGGCACCACGCCTGGCCCAGGGCGTTCTCGCCCTCAGCGTGGCGGAGGACGGTCTCCAACGCCTCCAGGTTGGAATGAACGTCGGCAATGACGGCGATGCGCACTCCGCCTACAGCATATCACCCGCTGGGTCAATGCTGCACAGCCGTCCGGCGCTTCAGCGTCTACCGCCGATAGCTTATAATCGGGCCTGTGAAGGTTTCTGAGCTGGGGGAGTTCGGCCTCATCGCCCGCTTGGCCGAGGCCTTCGCCAGGGGCGGCCAGCCGTCTTGCCTTGTCATTGGCATCGGCGACGATGCCGCTGCCTGGAGAGCGAGCGGCGTCCAGCTTGTCACCACCGATACGCTCATCGAGGGCATCCACTTCTCCCTGCCACACGTCCCCTGGCGAGACCTTGGCTGGAATGCCCTGGCTGTGAACGTGAGCGACATCGCT
>DAOUDQ010000171.1:0-4241 GCA_034431045.1 Dehalococcoidia bacterium
CTGCTGAACGATGTGTCTCACCTAGAGGGGAGTTAGGGAATAGATGTGATGAAAGTTATCGCTTCCTGGAGCGGAGGAAAGGATAGCTGCTTTGCCTGTTACAGGGCTCTGGCACAGGGCTATGAGGTCTCTTACCTCGTCAATTTCGTATCCCAGGAGTTCCGCAGGGTCTCCTTTCACGGGACCAGGGCTCACCTGATCTCCTGCCAGGCGCAGGCTATCGGGATTCCCCTGGTTCAATACACTGTCCCGCCGGACATGTCCCTTTATGAACAGCGGTTTAAGAAGGCGGCATCAGCCCTGAAGCGCAAGGGCGTAGAGGGCATGGTCTTCGGCGATATCTACGTGCAGGAGCACAGGGACTGGATAGAAAGGGTTTGCAGGGAAGTAGGTATTACCCCCATATTGCCTCTATGGGGTATGACTCCGGAGTGCGTACTTAGTAATTTTGTCCAGGTAGGCTTTGAGGCCATAGTAATTTCAGCCAAGGCGGACATCTTCAGTGAAGAGTGGCTCGGCCGAAGGATAGACCGCAGCTTCCTGTCTGACCTGAAAAAGTTGGGGCAGGAAAAAGAAGTGGACGTTTGTGGTGAGCAGGGGGGATATCACACTCTGGTGTTGGATGGCCCGCTGTTTCCTAAGCGAATGCAAGTGACATACGGGGTCAGGGTTCAAAGGAACGGATACTGGTTCCTTGATATCCCCAGGTGCAGAGCTAAGTCAAAGTGAGTCTTGGTTAAAGGGACGAAAATGGCTATAAAGTGCGTCCTTGTTTTGGGAGGTGCGCGCGGCTCAGCAATTTGCGTCAGGCGGGAGACATACTGCTCCGCCGGCAGGAGATCACCCTCCGCACAAGGTCGGTGAGGCAGCAGCCTTCAGGCGAGGTCGGGCAGGTGAGCTACCATCTTTCGAAGCGCCGGGATCGCCTCCATCTTCTCCGGCGGCAGGAGCGCCATGGCGATGATATAATAGGAGCTGTGCTCGCAACTGACCTCTTGGCCCCGGAGGAGGCTTTGCCGTGGATGTAGGGGAGGAGCGTGGACTTAGAATCGCGGCCTCCACAGCGGATGGCAAGGTCGTTTTAAGCAACGGTTCGGTTCTTACCCCCAGAGAGCTAGACATCCTGCGGCTCGTGATTGGGGGCGCGCGAAACCGCGAGATAGCAGCGCAGCTTTTCTTGACCGTTCACACCGTCGAATATCACATGACGCACATTTTGCAGAAGCTGAGTGCAAGGAACCGTACTGAGGCTGGACTGAAGGCCATACAGCTTGGGTTATCTTGTTGGCGCTGGGAGGCGCCCGGTGAGGGTCACGTGGGTTTGGATGAATCAACTCGGCAGGTCCGTCGACCGATCAGAGTGGTCGGATGGAGGCTCATTGCGCCAGCGTTGCTACTGCTAAGCGGTCTGATTATCTATATAGCGGTGTCGGGAATGCCCCTGGACTGGAGCTCAACTGGCCCGGCTAACGCCTCTGCTTCGCCTTCCGAAACGGCTAGCGCCCCACTGGACTACCCTGAATCAGTCGTCCGCTGACGACGATGAGGTCTGTGCGGGCCTCCGATAGGCAATCCCTAGCGTAAGACTAGGGTGATCCAGGATGACGTCGCTCGTACCGTGGGCTAACCTTGCACTGGCGCTAACCTCTTCGAGAAGGAGGCGAGGATGCTGGATCGAATTCTCCGTCGTTTCCGAAGTGAGCGGATGGGGAAGTGGAAGCTTGTTCTCGCATCTGCCCTGGTTGTTCTTGCAGGCGGGATTGGAGGGGGTTTCATAGCCACCGGCCAGGCCAAGCATGAAGCTGAGGATCCGCCCTATGCCATCGCCCGAGCACTCACCGAGGAAGAAGCGGGCGCCGGCGTGCCCGTAGAGGCGCAGTATTTTGATAGCCTCGAAGAAGCGCTCCGGTCCATCGGCGCCGATCCTCAAGACTTCGCCGTCGCCGCTGCAGATCAGGCAGCAGATACGAATCAGATAGCGGATCGTCCGCCGGATCGAGAACCGACGAGGCACTGTATCGTCCGAATCGAGCCTTTACCGCCAGGCCGGACGGCTTCAGAGATGTCGGATGCAACCTGCTTCGACAGCTTCGCTGATGCGATCAACGCGGCCACGGGCGGGACGGTACGTTTGTCGTCGACCGTTCAGCCTGGGGACGTGACCCAGGAAATGCTCGCGCCAGCGGCCCAGACGGTAATCAGCATCGACTACAGCGGTGCGAACTACCAGGGCAGTACGCTGGTGTGGTACGTCAACAATTCCTACGGTTGCTACACGGGATGGTCTTACGCCAACCCGACAATGCCCTCCGGCTGGAACGACGTTGTCTCATCGTCGCATAGCTACGGTGGTTGCAACCACAATCCTCACTACGAGCATACGTACTATGGCGGTGCGTTGATTTTCTGCACGTGCGCCACGATGGGAGTCATGGACAATCAGACCTCCTCCGAGAAGTGGTACCAGTAACCGGGTGCTGAGGATTCGCAAAAAGGGAGCCTGGGCTGGCTACAGGCAGGCCCCTTTTTGCACGAGCGGCGCCCTCCACACCACAACTCAGAGAACTGGCAAAGGTCCGGCGGGGATATGCCTTGCCCAATTCGCTCTGATTCATGCCGCCACGATTGACGGCCACCGAGCCGCAGACCACCAGATCTCAGGTAGCCCAGGCCCGCGCTGCCACCGGCCAACGCCCTCTGGAGTCGCGGTGGCTGTGGGATGGGGTAGCTTCCTATCCCTCGCTAGCGGCGCTGATTCGCCGAGGGGCAGCCCCCACAATTCTGCGACCTACAGCAATAGCGGGGCGGGCGCAACGAGGTCGGGGATCGGCTCACGCATTTCAGCGCAAAGCTCCCGCAGTCTAGGTGTTTCAAGGTAACTGGACACCTGCCCGGGGAGCCATTCGCTCCAAACAGATTCACCACTCGCTAAATCGCCCCTCCCGAACAGGAGGGAAGTCATGCAACAGCGGGTGGTTTCGCAGCACTCCTCCGAGGGTTCGGGCTCTCCCTCACCGTAGAGGGCTTGCCTCCATGCTACTCGCAGCCGCGGGGGCTGGCAAGGGAAGAACCTGTGGCCCGCAACCTCGCTCGGCTACGCTGGCCCGCACGAGACGTCGTCGACGTAGCTCTCGGCCTTCAGCTCAGCCTCGACCGTCTGGCAGAAGTCGGCCACATTGGTGGCCAGTAGCGCGCGGCCGATGGGCGGCCACGACTCCATAATGACGAACTCGAGGTCGTCGTCATAGGCACGCAGCAGGGCACTGGCCTCATCGATATCGTCCTGCGTTACCGAGGTATTAAACCCTACCTTCACCTCGTATCGAGCCGCTCCGCCCGCGGTGGGGATGGGCGACGGGGTAGGCCTAGCCGCCGGGGTCGGGCTGATGTCGCCTCGCAGCACCGCCTGGATGCGCTCATCGAGCTTGCGGGCTAGGGCCTCCACTTCTGCGGACACGTCCTTGTCGTCCGCCCTGACGATGACGGCGTCAGCCAGGAGGCGGCCTCGCCGAAAGAGGATGGCGGTTGCGTAGAGGGCCAGTTCGTCTGCCTCCATCGCTCGCGTAGTGAGCCTCATGCGCAAACCAATCGTCTCATCCGCGATGTTGTCTATGCTGAAGGTTTGCACCTGTTCGAGGATCGTGTCCTCTCTCTCTTGGCCTACTTGTCCCTCCGCGTCGGCCAGGCCGTCTCTGAGGTAGCCTGACGCTCCTTGGGGGTCCCGAAAGAGTTCAACCACCGTGTCGACGTCGAACGCGCCCTTCTGCTCCTGGAGAGCTATCCAACTGCTATAGGCTTGGTGGTATCCGTTCAGCCGACCGAAACGGTCCTGGTCTTCCCGCTCGTCGTCTGAGTCAAAGTCTTCTTCGATCACATCGTCGTTGCTCCAGGAGGCCGGCTCTATCTGAATGTCGGCATAGGGCTCTGCGAAGTCGGACACGTAACTCAGGTATTCCGGTGGCAGCACCATCAGGCTCAGCTCCTCGTCCGTGATCTCACGATCGGTGGCCTCCCTCTCTCCGCCTTCACCGCAGGCGCTCAGGAACACCGCCAGGCAGGTGGCAAGGAGTGCCACCAGCGCCACGCTCGCTGTCTTCATTACACTGCCTCCGTGCTCGGTGTCCCTCTTCAACTTTCGCAGCCCCACCCTACTCCCAGGCGTGAGCGTTGGCAAGGGAAGAAGCTACCGCCCCCCCCACCTCATCGCCACTAATTCCACGCACGTCAAACGTCCCCTGCAC
>DAOUDQ010000172.1:0-9056 GCA_034431045.1 Dehalococcoidia bacterium
CACATTGGCGATGCCCATCGCCTGGACGAAGGTCAGCGCCTGAACCCCCTCCTTGCTCTTCTCGTAGCTGAAGGGGCTGATCACCAGAAAGCCCTTAGCCGGCTCGATGATGCGAGTGGCGTAGCGCAGGACCTGAAACATGCGGTTGCGGTACAGCGACTGGTCGCTTTCGGGGAGGATCTTGACGTAGTCGGCCGCCGTGCCCAACCGCTCCCAGTCGTAGGCGCCGGTGTCGATGCTGCCGTCGCGCACCCTCGGCAGAGGCAGAGTGATGCTCAGCTTGCGGCCCGTCTTGTGCAACTCCTGGGCCAGGTCGGCGATGAACTGGCTGAACTCGCTGCTCACCGAGGCATCCACCTGCCGATAGTCGATATCGATCCCCCGGAGGTCGCCGCTCTCGGCCAGGGAGACGATGCCCTCGATGTGGCTGGTAGTGAGGCCAGAGTCCCCCAGGATGGTATTGACCGCACTCACAGCGTCGCCCTCGAGCGCCGCGATGGTGGGGTAGATGTCGAACCCTTGGTCGGTGGCTAGGCTGGTGGCTGTGCCGACGATGGACCCGTCGGAGCTAGGGGCGTAGTCTACAGGGCTGACGATGCTCAGCAGGCCCTCGCCTGCTGGGTCGACGCTGCCGCCGCTGGGCAGGGAGCCTATGGCCAGATAGGTGGCCGCCGCCAGCCGCAGCACCATCAGATTGTCGGGAATCTCCTCGAGCTCGGCCTCAGCGGCCTCTCCGTCATTGGCAAGGGTGGCCGCTGCCAGCCGCGCCCAGGTGCCGTCGCGGTGGGTATAGAAAGCAAGGTTGGCGGGATCCTGGGTGGGGGTATCGAGGCTGATGGTGGTCAGGCGGCAGCCCTGCTCCTCGGCCTCCGAAGGAACGTTCAGCTCGTACAAGGGGCTGAGGGCTACGAGTCCCTCGGGCAGATCCGGCACCTGGTCGGCGCGCTTGGCGGTGATGCCGCAGCCGACATCCGTGGGCCGGCCAGGGCCCTCGTCGCCATCACCCCCCAGAAGAGACAGGGGCGGCAGGAAGAGGATGAGAATAAGGATGGCCAGAAAGATGATGGTGCCGCCAATGATCAGGGGCGCCGGATCCCGCTCGAGGCGAGAACCGAAGAGGCGATCGAAGGGGCCTTCCTCCCTGGGAAACTCTCTTCTTCTGCCAGGCGGCGGACGACGATTCATGACTAACTACTGCCTTCCTTCTCCCTCCATCTCGGCAATCGCCAGCCCAGCCTAGGGCCGCTGGGGCCGCTGGATGAGGGTCACGTCCAACGTGAACTCCTTCCCATCTCGACTAAGGACGACGGGAACGGTCTCATCGGGCTTTACGCGCATCAGCACGTTCAAGAAAGGAACATCGGCCGTGATTTCGTGTTCTCCCATAGCCAGGATTATATCGTCCACCTCAATGCCAGCCCGATCGGCCGGGGTATCATCTCCCACACTGGAGATCCAGGCCCCTCGCTGCACCGTCAGCCCCCGAGCGGCAGCGATTTCAGGGCTCAGGTCTATGTGGGAGACCCCCAGGTAGGCACGGGTCACCCTCCCCTTCTCGATGATCTCCCCCTCCACCCGCTTTATGGTCTTGCTGGAGATGGCGAAAGCGATACCTTCCACCTCCCGCCCATTGTCGAAGCGCACCACCGAGGTGGGCATTCCTACCATCTGGCCTAGAACGTTGATGAGCGCTCCGCCGCTGTTGCCAGGGTTGACAGCAGCGTCGGTCTGGATCAGGTCCTCCATAAAGATGCCATCGCGCTGCCAGCGGCGCTCCATCCCACTGACCACACCCACAGTAACGCTGCTGCGAAAGTCGTGCAGCGAGTTACCGACAGCGATAACCCTCTGGCCGGGCACCAGAGCATCGGAATCTCCCAGAGGCAGGGGTATAAGCCCTCCTTGGGCGATCTTGAGCACAGCCAGGTCGGTGAAAGGCCAATCGTGGCCCACCAGGGTGGCCTCACGCTCTTCGCCATCGTAGAGAGTGACCGTGATGCTGGCGGCGTCGCGAACCACGTGCTCGTTGGTCACGATGTAGCCTCGCTCATCGATAATGACGCCCGAGCCCAAGGAGCTTGGTTGCCCATCCTCCCCCGCTACCAGCCTCCCCTCTTCACTAACGATGGCCACTACACTGGGTAATGCCTTCCCCACCGCCTGAGTAATGGCTGACTCCTCGCTGAGGGTGATGGCGCTGGTACCGCCAACGGGCGTGACGATGGGAGCAGCCACCTCCTCTTCGTCCTCAGAAAGCAAACCGGCGGTCAGGGCTCCGGCCACCCCACCAGCTGCACCGCCCACTATCAGGGACAAAACCAGAAGCAGAATCACCCAACGCCACGGTGACCGCCTCACTTGCATACCTGGCCCTGGTTCGGCAGAGAGCGCCACGTCAAGGGAATTCTATCACAGCGCCTCAAACAAGCAAAAGGGAGGGCCGCCGCGGATGCTCTGATCCATCCAAGCGCAATGAGGCAGTGGATAGCATGCGCCCTAGCTGTATCTCTGAACGAGTACACCATCTTTACAAAAAATCGAGGACGCTTTATAATAATGATGCTTGCCAGAGCGGCTGAGGGTGTGAGAAGCTCTCAGTCTCTTTTTTCGCAGCGATCCGAGGTGAAAGGTTATGGCGGAAAAGCCTGTTCCCCTAACCAAAGAAGGCATGACCAAGCTTCAGGAAGAGCTGGACTTCTTGGTCACCGTTCGGCGGCCTCAGATAGCTCGCCGCATCCAAGAAGCCAAGGAGCTTACCAGCGCTCAGAACAACGCCGAGTTCGACGATGCCAAGAACGAGCAGGCTTTCGTGGAAGGCCGCATCCTCACCCTGGAGCGAATCATCCAGAATGCCACCCTCATCGACGAGGAGGAGGCCCATCACTCCCGCCGGGTGCGTCTGGGCTCGACCGTGACCGTGGCCACCCAAGATGGTCAAGAAGAGCAGTACACTATCGTCGGCAGTGCCGAGGCCAACCCCAATCAGGGCCGCATCAGCAACGAGTCTCCGGTGGGCAGAGCCCTGCTGGGCAAGCGGGTGGGCGACGAAGTTAGGGCAAAGGCGCCGGCCGGTGCCATTCGCTTCACCATCACCGCCATCAGCTAGAGACCATCGTGACAGCAATGCAAGGCGGGGGGCCAGTCGACGGATGGCTCACCCGCCAAGTTTCTGCCAGGGGCGCACCAGCCTCTGGCTGATATTTTCCGATTCGACCGGAAAAGAAACGTGAGCGACCGAGGCCAGGAGCTTATCGAGCAGCGGCAGGCCAAGCTGGAGCGCCTGCGCGCGGGTGGCTGCGACCCCTATCCCGCCCGCTACCAGCGTACCCACACGACCCAGGAGGCAGCGCAGGCCCTCCAAGCGCTGGAGGAGAAGGGCGCCACCCCCAGGCAAGCGGTCGAGGTTAGCCTGGCCGGGCGAGTCACCGCCATGCGCCTCATGGGCAAGCGCACCTTCATCGACCTGCGCGACGGCTCAGGCAAGATCCAGGCCGACCTCCGCCAGGATACCCTGGGTGACGAAAGCTACCGGGCGTTCGTGGACCTGGTAGACATGGGCGACTTCCTAGGTGTGAGCGGCACCCTTTTCCGCACTCGCAGCGGCGAGATCACGGTGCAGGCCCGTCAGTACGCCTTCCTGGCCAAGGCCCTGCGTCCGCCTCCCGAGAAGTGGCACGGTGTTCAGGACGTGGAGGTGCGCTATCGCCAGCGCTACCTCGACCTCATCGCCAACGCCGCTGTGCGCGACATCTTCCGCTTGCGCAGCCGCGTCGTCGCCGCCATGCGCCGCTTCCTGGACGAGCGGGGCTTCCTGGAGGTGGAAACACCCGTCCTCCAGCCCTCGGCCGGCGGCGCCGCCGCCAAGCCCTTCGTCACCCATCACCACGCCCTCGACCGCGACCTCTACCTGCGTATCGCCACCGAGCTGCACCTCAAGCGCCTCATTGTGGGCGGCTTCGACAGGGTATACGAGATTGGGCCCGTCTTCCGCAACGAGGGCGTCTCCACCAAGCACAACCCGGAGTACACCCTCCTGGAATGCTATCAGGCCTACGCCGATTATCAGGACATCATGAAGCTGGTGGAGGAGATGGTGGCCTATATAGCTCAGCAAGCCCTGGGCAGCCTCAAGGTGCCCTACGGCGACACAGTGCTGGACCTCACGCCTCCCTGGCAGCGCCTTACCCTGCGACAGGCCATCGAAGAGCGCACGGGCATCGACTTCGAGGCCCACCCCGACGCCGATTCCCTGCGCCAGGCGATGGCCCCTTTGGGCCTGTCGCTGAGCGAGACAGCCAGTCGCGGCAAGCTGGTCGATGAGCTGCTATCGACCTTTGTCGAGCCGCAGCTCATCCAGCCCACCTTCCTCCTAGACTACCCTGTGGAGATATCGCCCCTGGCCAAGCGCAAGCCCGACAACCCCCGCCTGGTGGAGCGCTTCGAGGGCTTCCTTGCCGGCCGCGAGATCGCCAACGCCTTCAGCGAGCTCAACGACCCCCAGGAGCAGCGGGAGCGCTTCCTAGAGCAGGCTCGCCTGCGGGCGGCCGGCGACGAGGAGGCAGAGACGGTGGACGAGGACTTCCTCGTCGCTCTGGAGCACGGCATGCCTCCCACCGGCGGCCTGGGGCTGGGCATCGACCGCCTGGTGATGGCCCTCAGCGGCCAGCAGTCGATACGGGAGGTCATCCTCTTCCCCCAGCTTCGGAGCAAGGAGTAGAGGGTGACGCAGCACTTCACCTGCACCGGCTTCGTAGTGGAGGGGGATAAGACCCTCCTCCTCTGGCACCAGCGCTTGCAGATGTGGGTGCCCCCCGGCGGCCACCTGGAGGCCGATGAGGACCCGGTGACCGCCGTCCTGCGGGAGATCCGCGAGGAGACCGGCCTGGAGGCGGATGTCCTGCCCCTGAGCCAGACCTTCCCCTTCAGCTATCCGGGGCAGATCGTCCCTCCCTACACCATCCTCCTGGAGGACAGCCCTGAGCCGGGCGAGCCTCACAAGCACATGGACCTCATCTACTTCTGCCGCCCGGCCAACAACGCCTCTCTGCGCCCGCCCGAGGGCGCCGTGGTCACCTGGGTGGACGAAAACGCCCTGCACTCCAATCAGCCCATCGCCTTGCCCGCCTTCGGCCTCTCGGCGCCGGCGAGCGACGACGTTTGTGCGCTAGCCCTGGCGGCCATTCGTCTGGCCCGCGACCTGCGAGGGTGATGCCAGCTATGTTAAGCCTCGCCTTCATTCGAGAGAACCCCGACGCCGTGCGCAAGGCCCTCGCCGACCGCCACACGGAAGCTCCCCTGGACGAGATCCTGGACATCGACGGCCACTGGCGCCGCCTCCTCCAGGAGGTGGAGAGCCTGCGAGCCGAGCGCAACGTCGCCGGCAAGGAGATGGGCGAGCTCAATCGGGCCATCCACAGGGCCGAGCAGGAGAATGCCAGCCAGGCGGTGGCCCGCCGCGACCAGCTCCTGGAGCGCATGCGGCACGTCAGCCAGCGCATCGAGGAGCTGGAGGGAGAGCTGCGAGAGGTGGACGACCGGCTGAACGGGCTCCTGCTCCAGCTACCCAACATCCCCGACCCCAAGGTGCCTCTGGGCGAGGGCGAGGAGGACAACGTCGTCGTCCGCAGCGAGGGCGAGCCCCCCACCTTCGACTTCCAACCCAGGCCTCACTGGGAGCTGGGCGAGCGCCTGGGCATCATCGACTTCGAGCGCGGGGTGAAGCTTTCCGGCTCTCGCTTCTATCTGCTCAAGGGCGCGGGGGCCCACCTTCAGCGAGCGCTCATCGCCTGGATGCTCGATCTCCACGTCCAGAAGCACGGCTACGGCGAGGTCTACCCGCCCTTCATGGTGCGCGAGGCTTGCATGTGGGGTGCCGGCCAGCTCCCCAAGCTGCGGGAGAACATGTACTACGACGCCGAGGAGGACTTCTGGTTCGTCCCCACGGCGGAGGTGCCCCTGACCAACATGCACCGCGACGAGATCCTGGAGCCGGATGCCCTGCCCCTGCACTACGTGGCTTTCACCCCCTGCTTCCGCCGCGAGAAGATGAGCGCCGGCCGCGATGTGCGGGGGATCAAGCGCGGCCACCAGTTCGACAAGGTGGAGCTGTACAAGTTCTGCCAGCCCGAGAGGTCGGAGGAGGAGCTGCAGGCCCTGGTGAACGATGCCGAGGATGTCTGCCGCGCACTGGGCATCGCCCATCGCGTGCTCCAGCTCTGCACCGGCGACCTGGGCTTCGCCTCCACGATGTCGTATGACATCGAGATGTGGGCACCCGGCTGCGGCGAGTGGCTGGAGGTCAGCTCCTGCTCCAACTGCGGCGACTTCCAGGCGCGCCGGGCCAACATCCGCTTCCGCCGCGAGAAGGGGGCGCGGCCCGAGTTCCCGCACACCCTGAACGGCTCTGGCCTGGCCCTGCCCCGGACGCTCATCGCCATCCTGGAGAACTACCAGCAGGCCGACGGCTCGGTGGTCGTGCCGGAGGTGCTGCGGCCGTACATGGGCGGGGTCGAGACAATTAGGTAGCTGGAAGGCAATTTGGGGAATCTATTCATCTTCTTGGACGAAGCCGGCAACGACGATTTCTCTCCTAGCGGGACAAAGTACTTGGTGTGGACCAGCGTCGCCACAGAAAACGCAGCGCTCCTGGTTCCCGAAGTCTATCAACTGAAACACGCCATATGTCAGTCCGGCCTTGACCTGGAATACTTCCACGCCACTAGCGACAAGCAATGGGTACGGGATAGGGTCTTCGAACTCTTGGCCGCGTGTAGTCACCTGCAGATTGACAGCCTAGTCGTCGAGAAGGCCAAGACCTATCCACCGATCGCCAACTATTTCGATCTCTACCCTCGCATGTCTTTCTACCTACTACGATTCCTGCTGGAGAGATTTCGTCTGAGTACCTACGACCACGCGTTCATTTTCATGGATTATTTGGCCGTGAAAGGGAGGCGAGAAGCGCTCGTCAAGGGAATAAAAGAAGCCGTCTCCCCTTTGCTGGCAGGTGCGAGGAAATACTCTATCCACCAACACCATTCGATGTCTCATCCGTATCTTCAAGTCGCCGACTACTACTGCTGGGCTCTCTACCGAAAATGGGAAGCGAATGATTATCGGGCCTACGATGTCATACGGGATCAGATAAGCAGCGAATTCGACATCTTTCGGCGGGGCACAGAGAGGTTCTACTAAGAACGACCCACCTACCTAGCCTTGCGGCAGTGCTCCCAGAGCACTTTCAGCAGGTGGGTACCTTTGAACCATAGTCATATTACGCAAAATGTGTAGTTTTGTCAACCCTGCTTGACACTGGGAAAATTGGTCCGAGATGAATAGGCCATGCGCATCCTAGCCGTTGATGCCGGCACCGGCACCCAGGACATCCTCCTCTTCGACTCCTCCGCGCCGCCTGAGAGCAGCCTCAAGCTCATCATGCCCTCGGCCACCCAGATCGCCGCCCGCCGCATCCGCCAAGCCACCCGCGAGGGCCGTGCCGTCGTCCTCACCGGCGTCACCATGGGCGGCGGCCCCTGCCACTGGGCCCTCGACGAGCACCTGAAGGCCGGCCTCAAGGCCTACGCCACCACCGACGCGGCCTGCACCTTCGACGACGACCTGGACGTGGTGCAGAGGATGGGCGTCATCGTCGTCTCTGAGGACGAGGCCCAGCGCTTCCACGACGCCCGCCACATCGAGATGGCCGACCTCGACCTGGCGGCCATCCGCCGCGCCCTGGCCTCCTTCGAGGTGGACAGCGACTTCGACGGCCTGGCCCTGGCCTGCCTCGACCACGGCGAAGCCCCACCAGGCTACTCCGACCGCCTCTTCCGCTTCGACCACCTGCGGCGGGTAGTGGAAGAGCACAACGACCTGCGCGCCTTCGCCTACCTGCCGCATGAAGTGCCCGCCTACCTGACCCGCGCTCGCGCCATGCTGGGCTGTGTGGATACAGACGTGCCCGTCGTCTTCCTGGACACGGGGCCCGCCGCCGCTCTGGGCGCCCTCCAGGACCCGACCGTCGCCCAGCAGGACGAGCAGCTCGTCATCAACCTGGGCAACATGCACACCCTGGCCTTCCACCTGCGGCGCACCCACATCTATTCGCTGTTCGAGCACCATACCGGCCTTCTCGGCAGCGAAGAGATCGAATCCCTCGCCGAAGGGCTGATGGCGGGAACCCTCCGCCACGAGGACGTGTTCGGCAGCCACGGCCACGGCGTTCTTTACGTCGCCGCCGGGGAGAGGCCCTCGAACCCACATCCCTTCGTCGCCGTCACCGGCCCCCAGCGAGCGAAGCTGAGGGCGAGCGCCCTGAAGCCGTACTTCACCGTCCCCCACGGCGACATGATGCTCAGCGGCTGCTTCGGCCTGGTCTGGGCCTTCGCCGAGAAGCACCCCCAGTACCGTCAGGAGATCCTGGCTCGCCTCCTCCCCTCAGGCACTCCCCCTTAACCGCCGGGCCGTTCGAGCCTGATAGGCGCTCGGGCGGCCACGTCCAGACTCTGATTGCCCCCTGGAGTGGATTTCGCTATACTGGCATCGCTCTCTGCTCAGGTGCAGACAGGAGGGGTGGCCGAGTGGCTGAAGGCGGCGGCCTTGAAAACCGCTAACTCGATTCGTCGGGTTCGGGGGTTCGAATCCCTCCCCCTCCGCCAGCGCCAACACTTCTAGTTCTCGCCCTTGGAGTGCTTTTCATGAAAATCCACGAATATCAGGCCAAGCAGATCATGTCTGAATACGGCGTGCCTATCCCCAAGGGGCGTGTCGTTTCTACACCTCAGGAGGCCCGCCAGGTCGCCCGAGAGCTGGGCGTGCCGGTGGTAGTCAAGGCCCAGATCCACGCCGGCGGCCGCGGCAAGGGCGGCGGCATCAAGCTGGCCGACACGCCTGCCCAGGCCGAGGAGGCGGCCAAGCAAATCATTGGCATGCGTCTGGTCACCCACCAGACCGGCCCTGAAGGGCGCGTCGTCAAGAAGGTGCTGGTGGAGGAGCAGGTGCAGGCCGAGCGCGAGCTGTATCTGGGCATCGTCGTCGATAGCGGCAGTGCTCGGCCG
>DAOUDQ010000173.1:0-1599 GCA_034431045.1 Dehalococcoidia bacterium
TAGATAGGGGTCTTGGTGAAGCCGCCAAGCTCCGGGAAGTAGGCCTGGCGGTAGCCCTTGAGGGCGGGCCCGGCGTCCTCCTTCCCCTGCGGCAGGCGAGCGAGGGGTGGCTTGGCGGTGGTGGCTAGCAGCTCCAGTCGCAAGTTCAGGAAGTAGACGGGCGCATCGGGAAAGGAGAAGGTGTGGAGCTGCTGGTGCAGTTGATGGAAGGCGCGCACCGCCTTGGCCACATCGCCTAGGCTAAGAGAGGAATCCCCCTTCCCAACAGGCACCGAGATCTCATAGGTCTGCCCCTTGTAGTAGCAGTCGATCCAGCGGCTCACCACAAGGGTGCCCATCTCCTGTTGCTGCCAGCCCAGCCGCTCGATCATCTCCTCGCTGGCCTCTCGCAGCATCTCGCCGTAGTGGCCGTTCATGGCTGGCAGGTCGTAACGGTCAGAGCGAGCGGCGTAGCTCCGGACGCGGTTCACCTTCATGTCGGCCAGGAGCAGTCCCAGGGCGGAGAGGGCGGTGGCCGCTTTGGGGATGAGCACGCTCTGCATGCCCAGCTCCTTGGCCTGGATGCCAGCGTGGAGGGGGCCATTGCCGCCGAAGGCCAGCAGGGCTAGACCACGCGGGTCATGCCCCTTGCGGACAGACACCATCTTGACGCCGTTGACCATGTTATGGTTGACGATGCGGAAGATGCCCTCGGCGGCCTGAACGGGGTCGAGGCCCAAGGGCCTGGCCACCCTTCGCTCGATGACTCGCCAGGCGGCCTCCGGCTGCAGGGGCATCTCGCCGCCGAGAAAGAACTGGGGGTCGAGGTAGCCTAGCACGAGGTTGGCGTCGGTCACCGTCGGTTCCTCGCCGCCCTTGCCGTAGCAGGCGGGCCCGGGCTCGGCGCCCGCGCTCTGAGGCCCGACATGGAGGGCGCCGCCCGGGTCGACCCAGGCGATGCTACCACCGCCAGCGCCGATGGTGTGGATGGCCAGCATGGGCACGGCCACTCGATAACGGCAGATCCAGGACTCGGTGGTTACGGCAGGACGGCCATCGCGCACTAGGCAGACATCGTAGCTGGTTCCCCCCATGTCCACCGTAACGAAGTCCCGGACATTGTAGATGGAAGCCAGATGGGCGGCGGCGATGACCCCTCCCGCCGGACCGGAGAGAAGGCTGCACACGGCGTTGCGGCTGAGGTAGTCGGCGTCCATCAGGCCACCGCTGGACTGCATGATCAGGAGGCGCCCCCCGAAGGTCTCAGAGGCCAGCCGCGCCGCCAACTCGTCGAGATAGCGGGCCACGCAAGGGCCCACGTAGGCGTTGACCAGGCTCGTGCTCACCCGCTCGAACTCTCGCACCTGGGGCAGGACCTCATGGGAGAGGGAGAGGTAGGCCCCCGGCAACTCCGCTCGCGCCAGTTCGGCGATCCTCTTCTCGTGGGAGGGGTTCAGGAAAGAGAACAGGAGGCAGACGGCCAGCGCCTCGATATCCATCTCCCGAAAGGCGGCTAGGCGCTGCCGCACTTCGCCTTCGTCGAGGGCCTTGAGGACTTGCCCTGCTGAATCCACCCGCTCATCGACAGTGAGTCGCCTTCTACGCGGCGCCAGGGGAGTC
>DAOUDQ010000174.1:0-20421 GCA_034431045.1 Dehalococcoidia bacterium
CAGGCGCTGCCCGACGGCGACGCCAAGACGTACGCTACCCTCTGGGAGGGGCAGACCTTCGGGGTGTTCCAGCTGGAGAGCAGCGGCATGCGCCGCTACATCCAGGAGCTGAAGCCCACGGCCATCAAGGACCTGGCGGCTATGGTCGCCCTGTACCGCCCCGGGCCCATGCAGCACATTCCCACCTACGTTCGGGCCAAGCACAGGCTGGAGGATATTCGCTACCCCCACCCTGACCTGGCAGACATCCTCGACGAGACCTACGGCGTCATCGTCTACCAGGATCAGGTTCTCCTTATCGCCCAGAAGTTCGCCGGCTACACCCTGGGCGAGGCCGATGTCATGCGCAAGGCCATGGGCAAGAAGATCCCTGCCGTAATGGCCGCGGAAAGGGAGCGCTTCCTGGCCGGGGCCAGGGCCAACGGGTACAGCGAAGCCCAGGCCGACCAGGTCTTCAGCCTCATCCAGCCCTTCGCTCGCTATGCCTTCAACAAGGCCCACGCCGTCTGCTACGCCAACATCGCCTACCAGACGGCCTACCTTAAGGCGAATTACCCTGCCGAGTACATGACCGCCGTCCTCATGCTGGCCGAGCATCACCCGGCGGGCGCCGCTCAGCGGGTGGCCGAGGCCTACCCCGAGTGCGCCCGCCTGGGCATCAGCGTTCTGCCCCCCGATGTCAACCGCAGCCGCGTCAGCTTCGCCCTGGAAGAACAGGAGGACGGCAGCCTGGCTATCCGCTTCGGCCTGGCCAACATCAAGAATGTGGGGGCGGGCATCGTGGAGGGGATCATCGAGGCCCGCGACGGCGGCCAGCCATTCGCCTCCATCGAGGACTTCTGCCAGCGGGTGAACTGCCGCTATCTCAACAAGCGGGCCCTGGAGAGCATGATTAAGGCCGGTGCCTTCGACTGCCTGGGCGGACGCGGAACCCTGCTGGCGAACCTGGACCGCCTGATCAGCATAGCCCAGAGGGCGCAGAAAGTGCGGGAGTCGGGTCAGGCCACCCTGTTCGACGTGTTCGGGGAGAGCGTCTCCGGCCCGAGCCTTGAAGCAGGCGAGGCAGAGGTGCCAGTGGCCAGACAGCTTACCTGGGAGAAGGAGCTTCTGGGCGTGTATGTCTCGGAGCATCCCTTCAGCCGGGCGGCCGCCGCTCTGAGCCGACGGGTCACCGCCATGTGCAGTGAGGTCTCAGCCGAGATGGCTGGACGGGAGCTGGTGATCGCCGGCATCATTACCTCCACTCGCCAGATCCTCACCCGCGCCGGTCGCCTCTTCCTGGCCGCCGAGATCGAGGACCTTTCGGGGAGCGTGGAGGTGACCGTCTGGCCCGACGTCTACGACCAGACACGCGACCTGTGGGCCGAGGGAAACATCGTCCTTCTGACCGTGCGTGTCCGCACCCGCAACGACCGCCTCCAGCTAAGCGTGCAGAAGGCCACTGCCTACCAGGAAGGGAGCGACCCAGAGCCGGACGACGGCGATTCTCCCGCTGAACCCCCTGTCGCCCGGCAAACGGTCGCCGCCTCACGCGCCCTGCGCATCACCCTGAGGGAGACGGACGACAGCGAGGGCGACCAGGAGCGCCTGCGCGCGGTGATGAGCGCCCTGGAGGAGTTCGAGGGGGAGGACGAGGTGCGTCTCGCTATCCGCCAGCAGGACGGGGACGAGGTGGAGCTGGAGCTACCGAGGGCGCGCGCCTGCGACGAACTGAGCGAGCGCCTGAGCGCCGCGCTCGGCGAGCAGGGAGCGGTACTAATATAGGGGCCCGCACCCTTCTCACATTGACAAACTGTTGACAAGTCGTTGGACATGTGATAGCCTCCGAACAGAAGTTCTGGGAGGTATGAGCGATGCTGCTGACGGACGGACAGATCCGGGAAGCCATGGCTCGGCAGATGCTCCACATCGAAAACTTCTCCGAAGATTCCCTTCAGCCGGCAAGCTACGACATGCGCCTCGGCCAGGAAGCCATCACCAGCAGTCAGCGCGAAAGGTTTAACCCAGCCGACAAAGGCCTCCTCACCATACCCGCTGGCGACTTTGCCCTCGTCTGCACGCACGAAGCGGTTAGACTGAGCCCCCGAATGGCTGGCCACATAGGCCTACGCTCCCACTACGCAAGAAAAGGGCTGGTCCTGCTGTCAGGTCCGCAGATCGACCCAGGATTTGAGGGCGTCCTTGTCCTGGGCCTCAACAATGTCAGCCCCAGTGACGCCGTGATACCGTACAAGGAGCGGTTCTGCACGGTGGAGTTCTATGAGCTAAATGAAGACGCCCGAGACCCATATAGAGGCGAATATCAACGGCAGCCAGGGATCTCGGGAAGGGATCTCGAACTCTTGGTCGAGGCTCAAGGCATGACATTCGGCCAAGTCATCAAAGCGCTTAACGCGCTGACTGTTGATGTCAGATCGCTCGCCGACTCTGTCAAGAACCTCCGCACAACGGTACTACTTATTGTCGGTGCTATCGGCGTCGTTATGGCAGTAGGGCTGTCCGTTATGGGAACACTCGTCGCGATAGATTAGGCGCCGAACCTCGGCCAAGATACATCCTGTCGGCCCTACTGCTCCACTATCTCCACCGTGTAGAGGATGTTGCCTTCCAGGTCCTTGATCTCGAGCACCACCCGGGCGGGGGTCTCGCTGGTCAGCACCTTCACCAGGCCGTAGTTGTAGGTGTTCAGCTCGTACCACTCGATATCGGGGAGAAGCCCTTGCAAGAACTCGAGCGGCACGCCCAGGTTTTCCAACTCCTCGCCAATGGTCTCCCTGGCTATCGGCCCTATGATTATCTCCTTGGAGCCATTTTCCAGGGTGTTGACCACAGCGCCGTGGAGGTCGGTCGTCAGGAAGGTAACATTCTCGATGTCGTTGTCGCTAATGAAATTGAGCAACTCCTCTCGCTCGGCAGGGTAGCCTTCCCAGCGGTCGTAGGGGAGGAGGAGGAACTCGCTCATGGGGACCTCGTTGATGATGAACTTGAACTTGGCCTCTGAGGCCAGGAGGGCCTGCTTCAGCCACTCCTTCTGCTCCGTGCCCAGCATCGTGCGCGAGGGGTCCCACAGGCCTTCCAGGCAGGCCTCATCGGCTATGCGGGTGGGGAACTGCACCGTCTCGCCCTCTTCGTCCAGGCACAAGAACTCGGCGCTGCGGTACTGGCGCTCGTCCAGGATGAACAGCTCCACGTCCTTCCCCCAGCGGAAGCTTCGGTACAGCCGGTAGGGCTCGTCGGGGTTCTGGCGGATGGGCATGTACTCGAAGAAGGCCTGGCGGCCGGCGGCAAGCATATCGGGGTCAACTGTCTCACCGGCGAAGTCGTTGACCACCTCGTGGTCGTCCCAGATGGCGTAGACCGAGGTAGCAGCCAGCAGGTCGAGCAGGTGTTCATCCTGTCGATTGCTCTTGTAGAGCTGGCGGTACTCCGGCAGGGTGGTAGCAGGCGGGACGCCCTCTACCTCGGGGTCAGCAATGACGGTATCGCCCAGGTAGATGAAGAAGGCGGGGTCATCCTGGCGCACCGTAGACAGGAGGGTAAAGGGCTGGAGGTAATCGGCCGAATCGGCGGAATAGGCGAAGACGACGTCAGTGGCAACGTTCTCGGGCGGAGCGGTCAGGAACGTGCCGACGGGGCTGGCGGTACCGTCGGGGGATAGGAAGCGATAGAAGTAGCGCCCGCCGGGCCCCAGACCCCCAATGGACGCCTTGACTACGAAGTCGTCCTCTGCCTTGGCCTGCAGCTTCTCGCTGGCCGCCACCTGCTCGAACTGCTCGTCGAAGGCCACCTCAGCAGTGACCTCTCCCTCTGCGTCTACCCTTGTCCAGAGGAGGACGCTGGTGCCGGTGACGTCACCGCTGGCCACGCCGTGGGTGAAGGTCAGGTGGAGGGCTTCCTCTTCCTCGCCGCAGCCAGCGAGAAGAGCCAGCAGGGATGCAAACAGAAAAAGGGGGAGAACCCATCTCTTAGCCATCGATAGCTCCTTCCAGGAGCAGCAGTCGCTCCTTCATGTCCAGGCCGCCGCCGTAACCACCCAGACGCCCGTTAGATGCTACCACTCGATGGCAGGGAACAATAGGGGGCCAGGGGTTGGCCGCCATTGCCTGGCCCACCGCCCGGGCCGCCCGCGGCCTGCCCACCCTGGCCGCCAGCCAGCCGTAGCTGCGCGTCTGGCCGTAGGGAATCTGGCGGGTGGCCTGCCATACCGCTCGCTGGAAGGGGGTAGCGGCGGAGAGGTCCAAGGCATCGGGGAAGGCGACGCGCTCGCTCCGCGCATAGCGCCGCAAGCGCTCAGGCAGGTCGCCCAACTCGCCGTCGCGGGCCTCCTCGCGGGCGCCCAGGGCAAGAACCTCCCTGAGGGCCGCCTCTCTATCGCGGCGGGGCAAGGTGACGGCTCGCAGGCCGGAGGGAGCTAGCACAAGGCCCACCCAGCCCAAGGCGGTCTCGACGATACACAATTTCATTGCGTTCCCCCAATCGCCAGGAGCCTACACGAAGCCCAGCCCAGGGGATGCCTGCCTCCCGATTATATCAGGCGGGTGCTGGGCTGCCAAAGGGAGCGATGATGCAGGATGCACCCAGCGATATGCTGCAGTAAGATCGCCTCGACATGGTCGCTTTCAGGGGGATACTAGCTCTTGCTGCCCTGGCAGCCGTCGTCGCCCTCCTGGCCTGCCAGAAGAGCGAGAGCGAGCCGTCAGGTATGAGGGTCGAGTCCCTGGCCACGGCCACGGCCGCCCCTACCGCCACTGCCGCTCCCCCATCACCCTCGGCCAGCCCTACCCCAACGCCAGCCCCCACGCCCGTACCCTCCCCCTCAGCCCAACAGGCTCCCTCGCCCGCGCCTGAGCCCCCAGCGGCTGCCGATTCAGCCAGGGTGGAGCTCTCGCCCACCACCGCAAGGCAGGGAGAGGTATTCACGGTTAGCCTGCGCAACGCTGGATCTGCCGGCAGCGCCACCACAGCCTTCGCGGGCCTCCACCACCCGATGCTCTGGACCGACAACATGTGGTGGGCCGTGATAGGGGTGGCCGCCGACTTCGTGGCCGGCCAATACCAGGTTCAGGTCATCGAAGACGGGCTAGTGAACCTGCCCATCGTGGTGCTGACGGTGGTGGAGGCTGCCTTCCCCGAACAATTCATTCAACTGGAGCCCGAGCAGTCGCAGCTCTTGATCGACCCCGCTGCCATCGAGGAGGAACGCCAGCTTCTAGCCTCCATCTACGCCATCGTCACGCCCGAGCGCCTGTGGTCGGGGCCATTCGTCCTGCCCGCCGTCGGCCCGATAGGGGACACCTTCGGCATGCGTCGCAGCTTCAACGGCGGGCCATTCAGCCACCACACAGGCGTTGACATCCTGGCCGGGCAGGACCAGCCGGTGGTGGCGGCCAACAGCGGCGGGGTGGCCTTCGCCGGCGAGCTGCACCTGCGGGGCGGCAGTGTGATCATTGACCACGGGGCCGGCGTCCTCAGCGGCTATCACCACCTGTCGCAGGTGCTAGTCGTAGAGGGACAGGAGGTGGCTCAGGGGGAGGTCATCGGCGCCGTGGGAGGAACCGGCCTGGTCACGGCCCCTCACCTGCACTGGGAGATAGTGGTGCACGGGGTGCGGGTAGACCCTCTGCCTTGGACACAAGCGGAGATAGGGCCGTAGCCTATCGCTTGCGGGGGAACAAAGAATCGACGCATGGGTCTAGAGCCTGCGGGCGATAAGGCCACGCCAGTCGCCGTCTGCCAGCGCCCGCTCCGGTACGAGGCCAGCGCGGGCCAGGGCGCTGGATACTCGCTCCGCTGATTCAGCGCTGAAGCCAGCAACGATGAGCACGCCGTCCGGCCGCAGCACCTCTGCCAAGGCCGCAGCCATTTCCACGATAACCGCCGCGTTAATGTTGGCCATCGCCAGGTCGAAGGCGGCCCTCAGCGCCTCGTCCAGGCCGCCCTCCTCGACCCGCACTACGGCCTCCAGGCCATTCAGGCGCACATTCTCTCGAGCCACCGCCGCCGCCTGGGGGTCGACATCCAAGGCCAGGACGGAGGTCGCCCCCAACCTGGCGGCGGCCAGGGCCAGGATGCCAGAGCCGGTGCCCAGGTCGAGGACGTCCATCGCCGGCCGCAGAAGTGCCTCCAGAGCCCTCAGGCACATCAGCGTGGTGGGGTGCTGGCCGGTGCCGAAGGCCATGCCAGGGTCGAGACGGATGACTGCCTCGCCCTCTCGCGGCCGGTAGGAGCGCCATGTCGGGCACACCACCAAGCGCGGGCTCACCCGCAGAACGGGGAAGAACTCCTTCCAGGCATGGGCCCAGTCCTCTTCGCTCAGCCAGCGGCTACGCACCGCCGACGGCAGGGCGAGGGCAGCGAGTTGACGACGCAGGGCCCGCCGCCTGCGGCCGAGGTCGCCATCGGCGGGCAGATAGCCCTTAACTACCACCGACGCCTCGGCCCGCTCGATACTGACGCCGCCGTGGACGTGGCGACGCAGCACATCGGCCACGGCCTCCTCAGCGTCGGGAGCTACTTCGACGCTCAGCTCCAGCCAGCGGGTAGGCGATTGCTTTCTCGAGGACATGACCTAGCGGCTAAGGGCGAGAGTCCTTGTTCAGAGGCGCCTTCCGACCCCGCGAGGAGGCCCTAGCCCAGGGCGTCCTTGATCTTGCCCAGGAAGCCTTTATCGTCCTGGGGGTCTCCGGTCGTCGCCAGAGTATCAGCCAAGTCCTTCAGCAGCCGCTTTTGATCAGCGCTGAGGTTGGTGGGGACAATTACGCGCACTCGCACCAGCTCGTCGCCGCGCCCTTGACCGCGCA
Source organism: Dehalococcoidia bacterium (assembly GCA_034431045.1). Classification (GTDB taxonomy): domain Bacteria; phylum Chloroflexota; class Dehalococcoidia; order SM23-28-2; family SM23-28-2; genus SM23-28-2. Next base: position 6,801 of record DAOUDQ010000174.1, read on the forward strand.
GGTGGGGCACGCCCCGACCCTTGAGCACGAAGACGCGCCCGTTCTGGGTGCCGGGCGGGATCTTCAGGCTGTGGGCCCCATCGAGGGTGGGAACCTGTAGCTGGGCGCCCAGAGCGGCCTGAGCGATGTTGATGCCCAGATCGAAGATGATATCGCTGTTGTCCCGCTGGAACAGCTCGTGCGGCTCGACATGGATGTCTACGTACAGATTGCCGGACGGGCCGCCGTTGAGGCCGGCGTCGCCCTCGCCCCTGAGGCGCATCTGGGAGCCGTCGTCGACGCCGGCGGGAATCTTGACCTCGAGGCGACGGCGATGGCGCTCGCGGCCGCTGCCGCGACACTGGTGGCAGGGGTCGGTGATGATGCGCCCTTCGCCGCCACACTGCTGGCAGACGACCACGTTGACAAACTGACCAAAGAGGCTGCGCTGGACGCGCCTGACCTCGCCTGTGCCCTCGCAGGCGGGGCAGCGGGCCAGCTGGCTGCCGGGCTCGTTCCCCTGGCCGCCGCAGCGAGAGCACAGCTCGGTGCGGGTGACCTGGATCTGCTTCTGGCAACCGAAGGCGGCCTCCTCGAAGGCGATGGTCAGGCGGGAGCGGTGATCGTTGCCCCGCCGCGGCTGTCGGCGCAGGCGGCTGCCGGTGCCGCCGAAGAAGGCGTCGAAGATATCGCCGAAGCCGCCGAGGTCGAAGCCATCGAAGGGCCGGCCGAAGTCGAAGCCGCGCAGGCCCTCGTGGCCGAAGCGGTCGTAGGACAGGCGTCGCTCAGGGTCGGAGAGGACCTCGTAGGCCTCGTTTATCTCCTTGAAACGCTCCTCGGCGCCCGCGTGCTTGTTGCGGTCGGGATGGTACTGCATAGCCAGCCGGCGGAAGGCCTTCTTGATGTCCTCCCTGCTGGCGTTGCGGGCAACGCCGAGAACCTCGTAGTAGTCGCGCTTGGTCGTGGCCATACCAATCCATCTTCATTTTAACAGATGGAGGCTGTCAAGCGGCAACTGTGATGACAAAGGAAAAGGGCCGAGGCAGTTGCCTCGGCCCCTGCTGTCGCAGTGTTACACCTCCCGGAACTCGCCCTCGACGGTGCCCTCGTCGGCGGGGCCCTCGCCCTCAGGGCCGGGCGGCTCGCCCTCGGGCGGCGGAGCGCCCGCCTGGCCGTAGACGTGGGCGCCCATCCTCTGCATAGCCTCCGATAGGCCAGCTACGGCGCGGCGGATGGTCTCGGTATCGCCGCCCGGGAGGGCCTCGCGCAACTCCTTTACCTTGGCCTCGACCTCAGTGTGCATTTCGGGTGGGACCTTGTCGCCGAGGTCGCGCAGGGTCTTATCGGCGTTGTAGGCCATGCTGTCGGCCTGGTTGCGCAGCTCGATCTCCTCGCGGCGGCGGCGGTCCTCCTCGGCGTAGGTCTCCGCCTCCTGCTTCATCCTCTCGATGTCTTCCTTGGACAGGCCAGAGCCAGCGACGATGGTGATCTTCTGCTCGCGGCCCGTGCCCTTGTCACGAGCGCTGACGTTGAGGATGCCGTTGGCGTCGATGTCGAAGCTTACCTCGACCTGGGGCATACCGCGGGGCGCCGGCAGGATGCCGTCGAGAAGGAAGCGCCCCAACGACTTGTTGTCGGCGGCCATAGCCCGCTCGCCCTGGAAGACGTGGATCTCCACGCTGGGCTGATTGTCGGCGGCGGTGGTGAAGATCTGGCTCTTGGCGGTGGGGATGGTGGTGTTGCGGGGGATGACGGGCGTGGCAACGCCGCCCAGGGTCTCGATGCCCAGAGTGAGGGGCGTCACGTCCAGGAGAAGGACGTCGCGCACCTCGCCCTTGAGCACGCCCGCCTGGATGGCGGCGCCAATGGCCACCACCTCGTCGGGGTTGACGCCCTTGTGGGTCTCGCGGCCGAAGAACTTCTTCACCGTCTCCTGCACCAGGGGCATGCGGGTCTGGCCGCCGACCAGGATGACCTCGCCTATCTGGGCGGCAGTGACGCCGGCGTCCTCGAGGGCCTGGCGGCAGGGCCCGACGGTCTGCTCCACCAGGTCGCCCACAAGCTGCTCCAGCTTGGCGCGAGTGAGGACGATGTTCATGTGCTTGGGGCCGCTGGCGTCGGCGGTGACGAAGGGCAGGTTGATCTCGGTCTGCATGACGGTGGACAGCTCCACCTTGGCCTTCTCGGCCGCCTCCTTCAGGCGCTGGAGAGCCATGCGGTCCTGCTTGAGGTCGATGCCCTGGTCGCGCTTGAACTCCTCGCACAGCCACTCGATGATGCGCTGGTCGAAGTCATCGCCGCCGAGGTGGGTGTTGCCGTTGGTGGACTTGACCTGGAAGGTGCCCTCGCCGATCTCCAGGATAGAGATGTCGAAGGTGCCGCCACCCAGGTCGTAAACGGCGATGACCTTCTCCTCCTTCTTGTCCATGCCGTAGGCCAGGGAGGCTGCCGTAGGCTCGTTGATGATGCGCAGGACGTTGAGGCCGGCGATCTCGCCGGCGGCCTTGGTGGCCTGGCGCTGGCTGTCGTTGAAGTAGGCGGGGACGGTGATCACCGCTTCGGCGACGCTGTCGCCCAGATAGGCCTCAGCGTCGGTCTTCAGCTTCTGGAGGACCATGGCCGAGATCTCGGCCGGCGAGTAGGAGCGGTCGCCCATCCAGACGCGGGCATCGCCGTTGTCGGCGGCGTCGAGCTTGTAGGGCAGGACCTTAACGTCCCCCTGCACTTCGGGGTCCTCGAAGCGGCGGCCCATGAGGCGCTTGATACTGAAGATGGTGTGGTCGGGGTTGGTGATGGCCTGGCGCTTGGCCACCTGGCCGGTCAGGCGCTCGCCGTTCTTGCTCATGGCCACCACCGAGGGCGTGACGCGACCCCCCTCGGCGTTGGGGATAACTACCGGCTCGCCGCCCTCCATGACGGCCACGCAACTGTTGGTCGTTCCCAGGTCTATTCCGATTACTTTAGGCATAGCTCATGCCTCCTACCGCGCCTCACCGCGTGCCCTTCGAAGGTAATCGAAGTAGCGGCGCTTAGCCCCGCGATGGCGGTCAAACGCGGCGTCTCTTTCGCTCTGCAACCGCTCCCATTTGTCCATATCCGCGTCGGTGACGATGACCCGAGGCAGCGGTTGGCCCGGGCTGACGTCAGCCACGAAGCCCAGCGCGAACTCCTTCAGCTCCTCCTCACGAGCCACATATGTATTGTGGGCATCAATATACTGTTGCCTCAAAGATTTTCCGGCTTGATCCACTATGGTTCACCTTCCTGGAGCTCTTCCTGCCCCTCGGGCGGCTTCTGCCCCTTGCCCTTGCCGACGATGACCATGGCCGGGCGCAGGACGCGGTCGTGCAGCTTGTAGCCCCTCTGCACCTCCGCCACCACCTTGCCCTCCTCGCCCTCGCCGTACATCACCGCCTCGTGGAAGCGCGGGTCGAAGGGCTGGCCCTCGGCCTCGATCTGGCTGACGCCGGCGCTCTCCAGCACCAGTTGGAGCTTGCGGTAGATGAGGCGGATGCCATCGAACCAGGTGAGGCCGACCAGCTGGATGTTCAGGCTGGCCAGCGCCCTCTCCAGGTCATCGAGGACGGGCAGGATGTTGATAATCAAGGCGGCGTTGGCTATGCGGTTCGCTTCGTCGCGCTCCTGCTGCACCCGCCGCTTGTAGTTGACAAAATCGGCCTCGGCCCGCTGCCAGTTGGCAAGAAACCGCTGGGCCTGCTCCTTTTCCTCCTGCAGCAGAGCCTTGGCGGCTTCCAGGGTCTCCGGCTCCGCTGGGGCCTGCGCCTGAGAGGGCTCCGCCTCTGGCGGCTGTCCGCCCGGCGCGCCCTCGCCGCTGTTCTCTTTCTCTTGCTCGTCAGCCATCGTCTTTGCCAAAAGCCTCCTAAGAGTAGTATAGACTCACCAGCTCGCCCAGGAGGGATCCCATGTAGCGCACCATGGAGGTGGCCCGCGGATAAGGCAGGCGAGTTGGCCCGAGCACCCCCAGCGCGCCGGTCATGCCGCCCGGCTGACCGTAGCGAGCGACTACCAGACTGCACTGACGCATGGCGTCCTGAGGGTTCTCAGCGCCGATGATGATCGTGACGTGACCAGGAACCGCCCGGTGGAAGGGGATAAGCCTGGGCAGGCTGTGCTCGTCCAGGACGTCCAGGAAGTCGAGCATCGTCTGCGGCTGGGAGAATTCGGGCTGGCTCAGGACGTTGCGCAGCCCGTCTAGGTAGGCGGGCTCGTAGCTGGACTCGTCCTCTACCTGCAGGAGACGAATGATGGCCTGGGTGACCTTGTCTTCGAAGGGAGACAGCTCCACCGTTAGCTGCTGCACCTGTCCTGGCGATAGGCCGGCAAACAGCCAGCTGAGCCTTTGGGCCGTTCGGGTCAGCTCGTCCTGGGAGAGGCTTCGATCCAGGACGAGGGTCTCCTCACGAAGATGCCCCTCCTGAAGGACAACGATAAGGAGGGCCAGGACGTCGCCCATCTTCACCAGCTCCAAGCGGCGCAGGCGGGCGCGGGCAGGGTGGGGAGCGGTGACCAGGGCGAGGTTCTCCACTGAGCGAGCGAGGATGGCCGCCGCCAGCTCGGCCCAGGCCTCGAAGGCTGGCCCCACCTGATGAAACTGGTGGCGGATGGTGCGCCTGAGCTCCTCCGACAGCTCTTCCTCCTCCATCAGGCTCTCTACATAGTAGCGATAGCCCCTATCGGAGGGGATTCGGCCGGCCGAGGTGTGAGGCTGGGTAAGATAGCCCTCCTCCTCCAGACGCACCATCTCGCTGCGGATAGTGGCTGGCGAAGCCTTGAGGCCGTACTTGCGCACTATCGTCCCCGAACCGACAGGGGTGGCGCTGTCAACGTATTCCTTAATGACGAACTGGAGAATGCGCGCCCTTCTATCGCTCAGCATATCCGGCCCCCGAGAGGGAAATTAGCACTCTCAGGCTTAGAGTGCTAATTCCTATTCCACTTTAGCATCGGCCTGGAGAGCGTGTCAAGTGTTGACCGCCTGCCTACGCCTTTGCTATACTCCCCGCGCACCTGCTTGGCGGTGGCCAGTGGGTGCCTGGTTGGGGACCTAAAGAAGCGGGAAGGAGCTGACTACGATGGCAGAAGAGGAGACCCCTGGAGGCGAGGAGGAGCGTGGCGAGAGGCACCCTTTGCGTACGCTGATGGCCTTGCTCACCGCCCTGGGCGGGGCCTTGGCAGCGCTCATGTGGTGGCGCCGCCGCGGCGCCAAAGAGGAGGAAGGCGAACCGCCTCCTGAATAGTTTCCCTTCCCCACCGCCCTAGAGGCGAGTTCGCCCGGTCGAAGAGGAGGTCGGGTAGCGCCGTCCCCTGATGGAGATCACCTGGCTCGGTCATTCCTGCTTTCGCCTGCGCAGCCGCGAGGCTGTGGTGATCACTGACCCTTGTCCCCCTACCACCGGCTACTCCATCGGCAAACCTACGGCTGACATCGTCACCATAAGCCACGACCACCCCGGCCATAACCACCGTAAAGCGGTGGCCGGCACTCCCGTCGTCATCACAGCTCCTGGCGAATATGAGATAGCCAGCGTCTTCATTGCTGGCATCGCCACTTACCATGACAGGCAGAAGGGCTCCCTGCGAGGGAAGAACACCGCCTATATGATCGAGATGGACAACATTCGCCTCTGCCACCTGGGAGACCTGGGCCATCTGCCCACGCCGGAGCAGGTGGAGGAGATGAGCGGGGTGGATGTGCTGCTTGTTCCTGTGGGCGGCAAGAACACCATCGACGCTGCCACAGCCGCCGAGGTGGTGGGCCTGCTAGCACCGGCGGCAGTCATCCCCATGCACTACAAGACGGCTCATTCAGCAGCCCCTCTGGACCCCCTTCAGCGCTTCCTCACAGAAATGGGCCTGACCCAGGTGGAACCACTCGCCAAGGTCTCCTTCAACCCCAGCAACCTGCCCCACGAGACCCAGGTGATGGTGCTCGACTACAAGCGCTAGACGGCCGAAGGCTTGTGCTAGCCTCTAGGGTAGATAGTTCAGAGGGTCGATGGCGGCGCCGCCCACCTTTACCTCGAAGTGGAGGTGAGGGCCAGTGCACCAGCCCGTGCAGCCCATCGCGCCGACGGTCTCGCCCTGGGCCACCCACTGCCCCTGCACCACGTATATCTGCGAGAGGTGAGCGTAGAGCGTCTCGTAGCCGTTATCGTGGCGGATGACCACGTAGTTGCCGTAGCCACCGCCTGCGGATACCAGCACTATCTGGCCCGTAGCCGCCGCCGCGATGGGAGTGCCGCTGGCGGCACAGATATCAAGGCCCGAGTGGTAGGTACCAGCGCCCCTGGGCGTGCCGAAGTAGTCACCGATGGGCCCCACCACGGGCCACATGAAGCCGCTGACCGCGGCTGGAAGAGCGGGCGGGTAAGGCGAAGAGGCCTCCTCCGGAGCAGCAGCGGCATAGAATGGCTCGGGCGCCACTGCCGGCGGAGGCGGCGGCACCGCCCCAGGCAGCAGCAGAACGGCTCCCTCCAAAACGCTATCGGCGTCGCCGATCTGGTTGGAGCTTAAGCCGACAATGCTCTCCACATCCGCCTGATAGATAGCAGCGACGTCGAGCAGGGTATCGCCCAGCCTGACGGTGTAGAGAATGCCGTCCCTGGTGGGGATAGTCAGTTCCTCGCCGATGAGAAGAAGATCGGGGTCGATCCGCAGTTCAGGGTTGTTCCAGAGCAGGGTCTCCAGCTGGAGGCCATGGCGAGCGGCGATGGCGGCCGCCGTATCGCCCTCCTGGACGACGTAGGTGAAGTAGACGGGCTCAGGCTCAGGGGTTGCCGCCGCTGCGGGTTCCAGCGTCTCTGCCGTCTGAACGGGCTCTTGCACTGGAGGGATCTGCAGCGATGAACTGGCTGCCAGCACATCGATAGGGCCGAGCCCCGTGTCGGTGGTGAGCAGAACAGTGGCACGCAGGTAGCCGTCCCTGTAGGGATTGCTGCTAACCTGCTCCGATGGGGAAATTGGCACCTCAGCAGTAAGATTGCCCTGGATGACAGCGCGTGAGCCGTGCCAGGCCGCCAGGAGGGTGGCAGCGATTACGGTGACTAGTACTATGCTGTGGAGATAGTACCTTCGATTTCTGCTTCTTGTGAGCGTGGGAGCCGCTATCTTAAGCGGGTTGCTTGGGCCCGTCGCATCAGGAACGCCCCGCCGACGGGGGATAAGCATGCGTTTAATAACAAACCTCCGCCGTCAAGAGACCTCTTAGCGGCTTACCACCACCTCCACACCTTCCCCCTGCCTGCCTCCGAACAGGCAATGCTAAGATGCCCAAGAATTTGTGATATTATACACGCTTTGTCAAGTCCTGCGCTAGTTTTGATATCTGAGGATAGCGTCTCAGTAACTGATACTTTGGTGGGAAGCCAAGGCGGCTCGAAAGCATGGAGTAACGGAACGCTACCTCGGCTCAGGCTAGAAGGCCTCCACGGCGCTATTGAACTCGCCGGGCAGGAGCTTCAGCAGGACGGGGCCGCCCTCCAGGAAGAGGGGGGCGATGGCTGAACCTCGGATAGTGCCGTCCAGGCCAAGGTAGGGGTAGGTGGTGAACAGGATAAGGAACACCTCGACCAGGATGAGCCCCTTGAGAAGCCCGAAGGCGGCACCTGCCAGGTGGTCAAGCCAGCCCAGGGAGAGCAAGCCCGCCATCTGCTTCAGCAGAATGGCGGCCAGTTGCCCACCCAGAACCACCGCGCCGAACAGCATGACGAAGGCCGCCACGCTGGCGGCCGTGTCGTCGTCGATGAACAGGAGCACATTCTCAGCAAGGTCATCGTAGTAGAAGCCGGCGGCCAGCACCCCCACCACGAAGGCAATGACGGTCACCACTTCACGGATGATACCGGCCCTGAAGGCAGCGAAGGTGAACCAGGCGATGACGATGACGATGACCGCGTCCAGCCAGTTCATTGTTCTTTGCCTTTTCTAGCCAAGAGCCATGAACGTGCCGCCAGGGAGCGGAAACGGCGGTGGCTCCAGATCAGAAGCGATAGGAGAAGGCCACCGAACAGCAAGCCTCCCAGAACATCGCTGGGCCAGTGGACGCCCACGTACACCCTCTGCAATGCTGTCAGCACGACGACGACCAGGCAAGATGCCTGCACCAGAAAGCGCCAGAGCCTGGCGGGGATCAGGAAGCCGGCCAGGTAGAAGATGAAGCCGTACACCAGGACGGCGGCGGTGACGTGGCCGCTGGGGAAGGAAAGGCCCGAGGCCTTCTCGGTCACGTCCACTAGATCCGCCGGTGGCCGCGGCCTGTCCACCAAGAACTTGACGCCGCTGTTTGACAAGGACACCACCAGGGCCGCCACCAGCCAGACCACCTCGGGGCGGCTGGCCAGCAGCCACAGCCCTAAAGCGCCGCCAAAGGCAACGGCTGCCAGCAGGGGCATCTCGGCCAGTCGGCTGACCCAGTCCAGGGCTTCGCTGAAGGCGGTGGCGTCGATATCCTGGAGGCGATGGCTCAACCACAGGTCGGCCGGGAAGTAGTCGGTGGCGGCAGCGAAGCCAGCCATGATGGCGAAGCCCGGGGCTGCCAGCAGCCACGAGATCCAAAACACATGCCCCCATCTGTTGCCGGTCGAGCGTCGGGCCGTCGCCTTCGGCTTCATCCTCGCGCCATTATGGGACGGCGGTCAGGTTTACGCAAGCTGGAGCCAATGCTATGATCCGTCCTGCTTGCGACAGGCGGGCAGGAGGTGGAGCATCGACGACGCCAGGTTGCGAGAGCTACTCACCGCCCTTCAAGCGGGAACCCTGTCCATTGATGAAACGCTGGAGCGTCTTCGGCGTTTCCCCTATGAGGACCTGGGCTTCGCTGAGGTCGACCATCATCGGGCCCTGCGCAAGGGCTTCCCGGAGGTGATCCTCGGCCAGGGGAAGACCGACGAGCAGGTCGTGGCCATCGCTGAGAGGCTTCTTAGCCAAGGCGACCGCCTGCTGGTGACGCGAGTGGATGCTTCGTCCTATGCTGCCCTCAAGGAGAGCATCCCCGACGCCGTCTATCACCCCACTGCCCGGGCGATCAGCGTGAATCGCCGGCGGGAGCCGCTGCTGAGCGGGGTGGCCGTGGTCTGCGCCGGCACCTCCGATCTGGCCGTGGCCGAGGAGGCGGCAGTCACTGCCGAGCTCGTGGGCAGCCGGGCGGAGCGCATATACGACGTGGGAGTGGCTGGCCTGCACCGCCTCCTTGACCATCTGGCCGTCCTTCAGGAGTCGAAGGTGGTGGTGGCCGTGGCGGGCATGGAGGGGGCGCTGCCCAGCGTGGTGGCCGGTCTGGTGGCGGCGCCGGTCATCGCTGTGCCCACATCGATGGGCTATGGAGCGAGCTTCCAGGGCCTGGCTCCCTTGCTGGCTATGCTCAATAGCTGTGCTCCCGGCGTGGCAGTGGTCAACATCGACAACGGCTTCGGCGCCGGCTACCTGGCGGCGGTGATCAATCGCCTGGCCTGGCAGGGGCGAAGGGATTGAAGGGAGGCGTAGCGTGGTGAGAAGGCTTCGACTGGTGGTGGGTGGTCTGACAGCTCTGGCAGCCTTCCTCCTGGTTACTGTTACGGCCTGCGGCGGTGGCGAAGAGACGGGCACTCCTGTGGCCGCTGAGGTGCAGGATCAGCTTCAGCGGATGGTGCTCGCGCTGGAGGACCTGCCCTCGGGGGTCATTCGGGCGGAGGAATTCTTCGTGACCAATGAAGAGTCGGCCGCCGGCAGCGAGGACCGCGAGGGGCGGCTGGCTATGCTAAAGGAGTGGGGGCGGATTCTGGGCTACGACGTCACTTATCAGGCCAACCCGGAGGTCATGGAGCAGGTGGGGCTCATCCTGGTCAATAGCACGGCCAGCCTTTACGACAGCGAGGAGGGTGCCCGCGCCTCGTTTGCCGATGCAGAGCAGACGGCGCGCACCACCGACTGGGCTGCTCTGTTTGGCGGTGCCTGGGGGGTTGAGGAGGAGGCGATGGCCAGTCCTCCGCTGGTGGATGAGATGCTGTGGTTCCGCATCACGGCCAGGGCCGAGGCGGACGAGGGGACGGGGGAGCAGGAATTCGCCAACGATATTGCCATCTTCAGGCACGGGCCGGCTCGGGGCAGCCTGATGGTCGCTTGGGTCATGGACAGGGGAAGCAGCGACTTCATGCAGCAGCTCGCTCGGACGCAGGCCCAGCGCTTGATGGATGCCCTCCGCTAGGGAAGGGCTCGCCGTTTCCTTCTGAGGCCCCCGGACGATGGCTAGGGTTGGCTATCTAGACTGTTTCTCGGGTGCCAGCGGCGACATGATCCTGGGCGCGCTGGTAGATGCTGGCCTTTCCCTGGAGAGCCTGAGGGCGGAGCTGGCCAAGCTGCCGCTGACGGGCTATCGGCTGAGCGCTCGCAAGGTACGCCGGGCGGGCCTGGCCGCCACTCAGGTGAGGGTGGCGCTGGCCAAGAAGCAGCCGCCGAGAAGGCTGGCCGATATCCTGGGCATCATTGAGGGCGGTTCTCTCCCACCCGCCGATAAGGGGAAGGGGGAGGCCATCTTCCGCCGCCTGGCAGAGGCGGAGGCCAAGGTACACGGCTTGCCTCTGGCGGAGGCGCACCTCCACGAGGTGGGCGCCGTCGATGCCATCGTGGACGTGATGGGGGCCGTGGCTGGCCTGCGCCTCTTGCGGGTGGAAGAGTTGTTCGCTTCAGCTCTGGCCCTGGGCGGCGGCAGGACAGAGAGCGCATGCGGAGCGCTGCCGGTCCCAGCGCCGGCCACCCTGGAGCTTGTAGCCTCGGTAGGGGCCCCCACTATTGCCCATCAAGGTGGGGAAGACTGGGAACTCCTGACCCCCACCGGCGCTGCCATCATCACCACCCTCGCTCGCTTTCAGCGCCCGGCTATGAAGGTGGAGGGCGTGGGCTACGGCGCCGGCAGCCGGGACGTCCCTGGCTGGCCCAACGTGCTGCGCCTGTGGCTGGGCACGGCTGTAAGAGAGGCCGGACAGCTCATGCTTTCGGCGGAGACCAACATCGACGACATGAACCCGGAGATCCTGGGCTACGTGCAGGAGCGGCTGTTCGCCAGCGGCGCCGCCGACGTTTGGCTCACGCCCATCCAGATGAAGAAGGGACGCCCTGGGGTCACCCTATCCGTCCTCTGCCCAGTGGAGGCCGAGGACGCCATCGTCTCGCTGCTCCTGCGTGAGACGTCGACCCTGGGGGTGCGGCTTCGGGAGGTGCGACGCCAGGAGGCGGGGCGGGAGGTGCTGGAGTTCGAGTCCAGCCTGGGGCGGGCGGTGGTGAAGGTGAAGCGCCTGCCCGGGGAAACACCGCAAGCGGCGCCTGAGTACGAGGTCTGCCGGCGGCTGGCGGAGGCCAGCGGCAGACCACTGGCCGAGGTCTATCGCATCGTCCAGGGGGAGGCGCAGGCCCTTCTGGGCTAGGAGGCACGCCGCAGCGAGCCCTAGCGGATCAATCTCGGGCTGGTGGCAGCAGATCGGGCTGCCACGTCCAGGCAGGGTTGGCGTATCTCTCCCGCTCCAGCCGCTGAGCTAACCGCTCCTCTTCAGCGGTCAAGCGGCCACAGCGAAATTGCGCACCCCAGGCGCGGCCGAAGCCCTGTACTAGAGCCGAGGCCATCTCGCGGCGGGACACGCTGCGCCCCAGTGCTTCCTCTAAGGATGCCCCCGCAGAGGAATCCCCGCCAGGGGGCGCCAGGCGGATGCTCCCCTGCTGAAGGAGGGTGCCGTCGCGGCGCAACTGAGCGCTCCCCACCAGCTTGGCACCGTCAAGGGCCAGTTCATGGGGCGCTATTGCGTCGAAGCACCAGTCAGCCCCGGGCAATCGGCCCCGGGCGGCCTCCTCTAGGAGCGGCAGGCCGAGAATGGCCAGGGCCTCGGCCAGGGCGCGGGCGATCTTGCCGTACGACTGGTGGATGGTTCCCGCCACCAGGGGATGGTCGGCGGGGGCAACGACGCTGTAGCAGATGTCGCCGCGGTGGAGGACGGCCCGGCCGCCGGTGGGCCGCCTCACTACCTCCAGGCCGGCCTCCCGCCAGGTCTCGGGCGGGGTGGGCTGAAAACGGCCCAGCGAAAGGCAGGGGGGACGAAAGCTGAACAGGCGCAGGGTCGGCGGCGAGTGGCCCTGGCCGCAGAGGGTGAGGAGGGCATCGTCTACCGCCATGTGACGGGCGCCGCTGGCCGAGCCGCTGTCCAGGAAGCGCCAGGTAGCGGTGCTCACGGTGTTACAGCCCCAGGACGCGCTGGGCGTTCTCGTAGAAGATGAGGCGTTTCTCCTCAGCGGTGAGAGGGAGGCTATCGATGCGCTGGGCGTCCTTGATGGGGTGGAACCAGGGCCAGTCGGAGCCGAAGAGGGCGCGGTCGCAGCCGACGCGGCGGATCGTCGCCACCGCCTCCTCGTCGGGCAGCATGTGGGAGGCCATCGTCCCCTCGATGACAGCACTGGAATCGAGGTAGACGTTGGGGCAGGTCTGCATGACCTCCACCGCCTCGTCCAGATAGCCGTGGGCCATGTGGGCGAGGACAAGGGTGAGGCCGGGGAAGTTGCGCAGGACGTCGCCGAAGTTGGCGGGGCGGGCGTGCTGCTCGGGGTCTCCGATCAGAGCGGCGGTGCCCGAGTGGCTGATAATGGGCAGGCCCAGCTCCTCGATCTTCTGATAGCCGGGATAGAGGCGGCCGTCGTTGGGGAAGAAGCGCTGGTTGACCGGATGGAGCTTGATGCCCTTGGCCCCCTCCTTGACGCGGTCGTTTATCTCCCGAACCATGGTAACGCCGTCCATGCTGGGGGCGAGGCTGATGTAGGGCACGAGGCCGGGGTTCTCGCGGGCCACGGCGCAGGTCCAGGCGTTACGCCTCTGCAAGCGGCCGATCAGGTCGAGGCGGATCTGCTCCTCGGCCTCCGCGCGCCGGGCCGGCGACAGGTCGGGGGGAAGCTTGGCCAGGGCGGCCTGGCGCATCTCGAACACAGGCGTCATGTTCACCATCACCGCCTTGGCGATGTTGCCCTCCCGCATGAGGGGGACAAGCTCCTCGATGGTGCCGGCGTGGCCGCTAAGCCCGGCGCCGGACTGGGCCTGCCAGCCGATCTCAGGCCGGGGGAAGGTGTGGAGGTGAGCGTCGATGATAGGGTAGTCAGGCATAAGCGGTCTCCGTTCAGCCTAGGCCTTGGGGAAGCCCAGGCCGCGCTCGCGCAGGCTGACGTAGCTCTGGCGACCGATGACGATGTGGTCGAGCACATCGATGCCCAGGAGCTGGCCAGCCTCCACCATCTGGCGGGTCATCTCCACGTCGTCGCCGCTGGGCGTGGGGTCGCCGGAGGGGTGGTTGTGCACCACGATAAGGGCAGGGCAGCCCTCGCGGATAGCCTCTCGGAAGAGCTCTCCCACCCGCACCAGGGTGGAGTTGACGTTGCCCTTGTAGAGCTCGGGCATGGCCAGGACCTGGTTCTTGGTGTTCAGAAGGAGCACTCGCAGGTGCTCCTGATCGAGGAGGTCCATCTCGGCCATGACCAGATTGGCCACGTCCTGGGGCGAGTGCACTATCGCTCGCTCCTGGGGCTGAGTGGAGAGCAGGCGGCGGCCCAGCTCCAGGGCGGCCTTCACCTGGGCCGCCTTGGCCTCGCCCATGCCCCGCTCCCCGCACAACTCGCC
>DAOUDQ010000175.1:0-2269 GCA_034431045.1 Dehalococcoidia bacterium
CCATCGCGATCACCGCAGCACCTTCCTCAGTGAAGCCCCCCGATTCGTCAAGGTAAGCTATCAGGTGGATGATGACCGCCAAGAAGCCGACCGAAACCAGGACCATGGCCAAGACCAGGAGCCAAAAGGAGCGCGTGCGCAGCGCCTGGCCTATGGTAAGCCCCTCCTCGCCCCTTATACCGCTGCGTCGACCTGTCCCCTCCACCGCCCCCGGCAGCGGGCTGGCCGGGGCCTCGCTGGGGGCAGGAGGCTCACCGTCCGGCAGAAGGCCCACCTCCTCCGGCCGGTGGCGCAGCGTCAAGGCCAGAGGAATGCAGGTAGCCAACTGGCCGATGCCCAGGATCATTAGGCCAGTGCGCCAGTCGAACAGAGCTATCAGCAAGGCCGCCAGCAGCACCATGACCCCGCTTGCCCCTTCGCCCGCGCTCAAGATGCCCAGAGCGCGTCCCCGCCGCTTGACAAACCAGTGAGCGATGGCTACTGCGCACACCGGCACGCCGGCCAGACTCATGCCGACGGCGATAACCGAGGCGGAGATGTAGAACTGCCAGAGCGCCTGAATCTGGCTGGCGGCCAGAAAGCCACCACCGATCAGCGTCACGCCCGCCACCAGCAGGCGGCGCACACCGACACGGTCCGCCAGATAGCCGGCCACAGGGAGAGTCAGCCCTGCCATCATCGCGGCGATGGAGGGGCCGGCACTGATAGCCGCCCGCGACCAGCCAAACTCCTCTTCCAGGGGGTCGACCAGGGTGCTGAAAAGGTATAGCGGCGCGACGCTGGCGACGAGTATGATGGTGGCAGTGGCGATGACCACCCACCAGCCGTAGAAGAAGGGCACTCCCCGAATCAACGCCGCAGTTGACCGCTCCATACTCTCAGTCCCGTTGATCGAGGCCACCCACTGGAGCAAGCAGCCCAGGTACGTTATGCGTGATCGCGACTGCTGCTATCGAAGGAGCTTCAACGCAAGGGCAGCCCGGCTTGGGATGGAGGCCTTACTCTCCCCGGGCAGAGAGTGCCTGGATCGTGTGATTGTTATCAATGAGACGGATGGAGTATTGGCACCCGACAAGACTAGACTCACCGTACCTATCAGGGTAGGCCGGACTAGCTGACACTGTGGGCCCAGCGTGCCCGGCCGTGAGTTGGGGGAGCATCTGCGGATGCCCTACCCGCCGATCGCCTGATGCAATGCTATTAGTACGTCCCGTATTTGTCCCTGGCCTCTACCAGGGCCTTGAGGTTTCCTTCGGGCGTGCCCATTCCCAGCTCGCATCCAGATGCCAAGGTGAATCCGCATCGGCCTTTGGCGATATCCATGGCGCTCTTGACCATCGCATCCACTTCCTCGGGGGTGCCCAGGAGCAACGTTCGAGTGTGGTCGATCCCACAGGAGATGGCATATCTATCGCCCAGCTTGCTCACGGCGTCCTCCAGGGGATAGTCGGAGCCGATCCAGTACTGAAGCTCATCGAGCAGATCGCCGAACTTCTCCGTCACGTAGTCGAGCTCAGGCCTCGTGCCGCAAATATGGGTTGTAATCGGCACATCGCGGCCTGTCATCTTTCGGATCTTCTCTTTGATCCTGCTCAGGGTCTCCACTTCCAGGCGGGCTACCTCCTCCTGGAGCTCCGGCACGACCAAGTCTCCATCCAGACTGGCGTAACCAAAGGTGTAGCACGTTAGCTTGTCTTTGTAGGGCTCAAGCAAGCCCGTGGCGAAGTCCACGCTCCAATCCAGCATCACTCGTTCCGCTGCCCCGAGGAAGGCCTCCGGGAAGAGGACCGCATCCCTCAAGGCCTCCTTTACCCCCACCACGAGGGCAAGGTTGGAGACCGCTCCATACGACCCCGACCTGAGGGCAACCTTGTCGCCGATTTCGTCGGAAACGATCTCGGCGGCCTTGCGGAAGATCTGGGTCCTCTTTCCGGCGAAAGGCGAGCGATATTCGAGCTCCTCGTAAATCTTCGGATCCGGCCTCTTGCGGTCGGCGAGGGTCTTCTTGGGGTAGATGAGGCTATCGGTGATGTGCACCTCCACCCCGTAGGGCTCCAGCTGGTGCCACAGGTCGTAGTTCACCGAGGTGACGTCCGGCTTGTATTTTTCCACGTACCTGATCGTACCCAGCGCCATCTTCTCTGGGTCGAAAGCGAACTGGTGCATCGGAACGCCCGACAGCGCCTGGGCCAGGTCAATCGACCAGTGCAGGATGGGTACCTTGTCGGGCGTCTCTCCGTGCAGACAGCACAGATACCTTTCTTTCCCC
>DAOUDQ010000176.1:0-2757 GCA_034431045.1 Dehalococcoidia bacterium
GAGCGAAATAGAGGAAGGCGCCATCGGGAGAATACCCTATGGGGAACAGCTCCAGCACATCATCGGCTTGCATCAGGAGCGTCTCGCTGCCGTCGCTCACGTCAACCTTCAGCAGGGAAACAGCCTGGCCGATCTGGGCCCGCGGCCCGTTTCGGCGCACGACGATGGAGCTTCCATCCAGCGACCAAACGGGTCTGCTGGCGTGATCCAACCCCTTCGTCAGCACCCGCCCCCCGCCGCTATCCAGGCCCACCAGCCAGGCCTCGGCATCCATGGCCGGGTCTCCGCCGGCCGCAGCCAGTACCAGATAGGCCATACGCTTGCCGTCGGGGGAAAGGCTGGCCGAGATGCCCACGTCGGGGGCGTGCTCGAACCCCCAAACCCGAATCGGGCGTGCTCGTACATCCGCCAACGTGAAGAAGTCGGAGTCCGTCTGGAACTCCTTGTACAGAAGCCGCAGCCCTTCGGGCACACCAGTGGGCAACGGCGTGCCGGTACCAGTGGGCGTGGGGCTGACCTCCCCTCCCCCTTTGCAGCCGCCGGCGGCAACCGCAGCCAGGATAACCAACGCCAAGAAGGCGCCCAGACTTCGCACGACTCCTACTCCTTACTCCCCGACACCGAGGGCTCGACCTCCCGCAGAACAGTGCGCACCCGCCGATATATGTACCAGGCCACCAGTGCTGCCAGAGCGATCAGGATGGGTATGTCCGCTGGACGCATCCACTCCCTGATCCGCTCCCAGTTCTCGCCCAAGAGGAAGCCCGCCCAGGCCAGCCCCAGCGACCAGGGGAACGACCCGACGAAGGTCAGGATGGTGAACCGCCAGACATTCATACGGGCGATCCCCGCCGGCAAGCTAATGAAAGTGCGTATTACTGGCAGCATCCGCGAGATGAACACCGCCCCGTCGCCGTAGCGGGCGAACCAGCGCTCGGCCTGCTCCACCTCGTGGCGTGAGATGAGCACGTAGCGCCCGTAGCGCAACAGGAGGGGTCGTCCGCCCCAGGCCCCCACGGCGTAGGCCGTCAGAGAGCCGATCAGGTTGCCTAGGGCACCGCAAAAGGCAGCCAGGAGCAGCCACTCCACCCCCAGCCCGCGGTCGTCCACCAGGAACCAGCCGGCCAGGGGCATGATGATCTCGCTGGGGAAGGGGATGCAGGCGCTCTCGATGGCCATCAGGGCGACCACCCCTGGCCACTCGATGAGGTCGTAAACGTACTCGACGAAGTCTAGTAGTAGCTCTTCGATCTTCCTCCACCACCTTGCCGGGCTTCCACCACCAGCAAGAGTAGGCTACCTTCAGAAAGGAGCTTCGTCCATTCGCCTGAGTTTATCAACAGGGCCAATAGGTGTCAACGTTTGCCCATCCGGGTTGACCCCAACCCGCCAGATAGTATGATCCGAGCCAAGCGACACGGTGGTGATCCAAGGGCAATGGATATCGGCAAGCTTCCCAACCAGCTCCTGAGTCAACTGCTGGCCCGCATCGGCTGCCGCGACCCGCGAGTGATGGTGGGGCCGGGGGTGGGCCAAGACGCTGCCGTCATCGACATGGGCCCGCGGCTGCTGGTGGCCAAAAGCGACCCTATCACCTTCGCCAGCGATCTCATCGGCTGGTACGCCGTCCACATCAACGCCAACGATGTGGCCTGCATGGGGGCCAGGCCGGCCTGGTTCCTGGCCACCGTCCTCCTGCCCCCGGGGGCCAGCCAGTCGCTGGCGGAGGGCATATTTGACCAGATCCTCGACGCCTGCCGTCAGATGGAGGTGGAGCTCGTCGGCGGCCACTTCGAGATCACCTACCGCCTCGACCGGCCCATCGTGGTGGGGGCCATGCTGGGAGAGGTGGAGCGTGACAAGCTGGTGCGGGGGTCGGGAGCGCAGCCGGGCGACGACCTCATCCTCACCAAGGGCATCGCCATTGAAGGCACGGCGGTGCTCGCCCGCGAGGCGGCGGATGCCCTGCGCCAGAAGGGCGTGGCCGCCGAAATGCTGGAGACGGCCAGGGGCTACATCTTCCAGCCGGGCATCAGCGTGGTCAGGGAGGCCCTGCTGGCAGTGGAGAACGCCTGCGTGCACGCCATGCACGACCCTACAGAAGGAGGTCTGGCCACCGCCCTCTATGAGATGGCCGAGGCCTCCGAGGTGGGAATGCGGCTCGAAGAGGCAGCAGTACCCGTGCTGCCAGCCACTCGGGCCGTGTGCCAGGCAGCGGGGCTGAACCCCCTGGGGCTGCTGGCTTCGGGCGCCCTGCTCATAGCCCTACCCCCGCAGGACAGCGACCGACTCCTGGCTGCCCTGGAGGAGGCAGGCATAGCTGCCGGGCGCATCGGCACGGTTACACCAAAGGATGCCGGAGTTATAATAGGAAAACGTGACGGCGGCAGGATGGCCCTGTCCACGTTCGCCAGGGATGAGGTGGCTCGCTTCCTTGCCCAGGAGGGGCAAGGGGGCGGGGCGAGAGGGGGCTACAAGGAAGCGACGTGACCAGCAAGAAACCGACAACCATTGGTGAGCTGCGCAGCTCTGGTTACCATGTGTACAACGTCAGGGAGGAGGTGCGCCGCACCACCCGCAAGGGGATCATCATCAACACCTTCATGCTCGACCGTAACTATTACCTCAAGGAGTTCGTCAATCAGATCGCCAGCATGAACAAGGGGCGAGTGTTCTACACCACGCCCGATAGGCTGGGCCAGTACATTCTGGTGGACTATGTGGCGCAGAAGCGCAAACGGATCAGCGGTGCCTGAG
>DAOUDQ010000177.1:0-2480 GCA_034431045.1 Dehalococcoidia bacterium
GGCTACCCCTGGAGCGGGGAGAACGTTGCCGAGATCCTGCAATGGGCGGACGCCAACATGTACGCGGTGAAGGCAGTGCGGAAAGGGCGGCCGCAAGCCGGCACTACGCCCACGCGGGACAGGCATCTCAGACCGGCAAAGGCCCCTGCCCTGAAGCCCTCAGAAGGTAAGTCGCCCTAGACCTTGCTTCTTCGCAACACGGCCTTCAGCGGTGTTCAGCCTCCAGCCGACAGGCCATAGCCTCAGGACCAGCCCTCATGCTGGAGGGCACTCCGTTGACCGCGAGGGTCAGGAAGTGATATCTTAGCAGCCGCTAAGACCTCTTCTTGGGTCAGGTGCCACCATGACTGCCAAGCTCCTCAGGCGCCCCCAGCGTCCCAGGCAGCGGCAACGCCGCCGAAGGCGAGACACGCGCCGCCAGATCCTCGACGCCTCCCTGCGCCTTTTCTCCGAACATGGCTTCGCCCGCACCACCGTGCGGGACATCGCCCGCAATGCCGGCATCACCGACGCCGCCATCTACTACCATTTCGCCTCCAAGCAGGAGCTGCTCGAGGCTTTGTTCGAGGAAAAGGGGATCGCGCCCGCCCTTCAGGAGCTGGAGCAGACGGCCGGCGAGCTTGCGCCGCGGGATGCCCTCCTGAGCATCGCCCGCCAGGCTATGTCCCTGATGGAAGCGAGCCGCGACTTCCTGCGCCTGGTGTTCATGGAGGCCCTGGGCAGCGAGCCTGGGGCAGTGGCGGAGTACCGGAGAGTGATGGAGCGCTGGGAGAGGGGGCTGAGTCGGCTCCTCAAGGTTTACATGCGGAGGGGGCAATTACAGCAAGTGGACGCCGACATAGCCGCTCGCCAGATAGTGACCCTGGTATTCGCTGTCTTCCTGGACGACCTCCTGGGCCGATTTAGCCCATGCCAGGGCAAAGGTGGTGAACTGAGCCCAGCCTTGGATGCCCATCTTACCGCCTCTCTGGACAACATTCTCTCCGGCATCCTGACGTCGCCCGCCCCCACCGCCCCTGCCGGTTGACCCCTACCTGCTCTATCAGGCGAGGGCCAGTAGTTCCATCCGCGGGGAGTCAGCACTTGCAAGAAACATCCAGCAGACCGATCACCTTCACCAGCGAAGGCCTGACCCTGGAAGGTATCCTCCACCAGCCCGTCTCCGCTCCCTTCCCCGCTGCCGCCGTCTGCCACCCCCATCCGCTATACGGCGGCGACATGAACAACTACGTGGTCGTCGCCGTCTGCCAGGCCCTGGCCCAGGCGGGCATCGCCAGCCTCCGCTTCAACTACCGAGGCGTCGGCCGAAGCGAGGGCAAGTATGGTGACGGCCTGGGCGAGCACACCGACGCTGCCGCTGCCCTGGCCTACCTGCGCCAGCTCGCCCAGATCGAGCAGGACAGGGTGGGCATTATCGGCTACTCCTTCGGGGCGACCGTCGCTCTGATGGCGGCCGACGAGCGGGTGGCAGCAGCGGCCGCCATCTCCACACCCCCCTTCGGCCAGAGCCTCCCCGACCTGGCCATCCGCTGCCCCACCCTGCTCATATCGGGCGAGCAGGATGAGATCGCCCCGGCCGCCGGCCTGCTGCCGCTGGCCCACATGATAGGGCCCCAGTGTCAGCTGGCCCTCATTCGCGGGGCCGACCACTTCTGGTGGGGCCAGGAGAGGGAGCTGGCGGGAGTGGTGGCCCAGTTCTTCCGCCAGTGCCTCATCGGATAGCAGCCAGAGCAATGGCCTCCATTAGCCTGCGCGTCATCCCCAGCGCCAGCCGCGACGCCGTGATGGGCTGGCAGGGGGACGTGCTGCGTGTCCATGTGCGCGCCCCGGCCCAGCGGGGAAAGGCCAACCAGGCGGTCCTACGCCTCCTGGCCGCCGCCCTGAGGATAGAGCGGCAGCGGCTGCGCATCGTCCGCGGGCAAACCTCTCGCCAGAAGGTGGTCTTCGTCGACGGCCTCGAGGAGACGGAAATACGAGCGCGCCTGGGCTCACCCCCTTCTTGATCACGCACGCGTCCTCGAGGACGCCAACCCTCTAGGCAGCTTAGCGACACCGACACCGGCCTGCCCGAGTGGGGTCTTGAGCTAGTGGAAGGACCCGTCGGCGGCATACTAGAACTCCTCGTTGACGGCTCGGACTCCCCCGCCAGCGCCGCTGAGGGCTCCGGCTCGTCAGCGCTCCCGTACGCCGCCATCGCTGGTGCCGCGGCGGCGGTCGCCCTCGTGGCGGGCACGTGGTACGCCCGGAGGCGCTGGCTGCGGTGAGGCCCTCTGAACCTACGCCACCTCTCTCAGGTGGTGAAGACGCGGATAGACTAGCTTGACAAATCGCCGGTAACATGTAAACTTATCGTATCGTCAAGGCGCGAGCCCGGCCTGGGGGTGCGGCATTGGCTTTACTTCCCTTTCCGAGACGGGCGCTGCTCAAGCTAGCCCCGGTGGCGACCGTTTCGGCGCTGGCGGTAGTCGGCGCCACGGCAG
>DAOUDQ010000178.1:0-1704 GCA_034431045.1 Dehalococcoidia bacterium
GGCCCCGGGGCCCCCGGGGCGGACGACGACCGCACCGTCGTCGTCACCGGGGCAATCAGCCCCTGGGTCAACGGGATCATCGTCCTCATCGTTAAAGATGACGCCGGCAACGCCGCGGGAGACTACGGGAGAGCCCTTCCAGTAGTTGTGGCTGGCATTGACGGTGGCCTCGCTGAGGCAGGCTAGCTCGATGTAGTACTCGGCGGCGGCCAGGGCGCCGTCAAAGGTATTGGCGTTGTCGTCAGAGCCACCGATGACTACCAGGGCCTCGGCAGGCAGATTGAGGAGGATGCCGTCGCTGCCGGTAACAATGGTGTTGCGCAGCACCTGGACGTGGCTCCTGCCGCTGATCTCCAACTGCTCGGTCGTATTGCCCGACATGGTGTTGTCCTCCACAACAACCAGGTCTGCGGCGATGATATCGATTCCATCACTGGTGTTGCCGTCTATGTTGTTGCGGGCGATGCGGCTGGCGCTGCTACCAGTGAGGCTTATGCCGTCCAAATTGCCGTGGATGTAGCTGTCTTCGATGACGGTATCGCTGGCCCCGCCGACAGCTATGCCGCTGTCCCACTCGGTCACGTCCACGTCGGTGATGGTGGTGTCGTCCCTAAGAGCGCCGACGACGATGCCCGTATCGCTAGCGGGCCCGTCCAGCTTCAGGTGGCGGATGGTCACATCGTCGGCAGCCTCGGTCAGGCCGTCGGTGCCGCCCGCTGTAACTTCGATAACGATCTTGTCGACGTCAACGCCCTCTTGGCCTTCTATAGTGATCTTCTTGCTGACCGCTACGCCGCCGTCGTACGTCCCCTCGCACAGCACCAGCGTATCGCCATCTTCCACCTGCGCCAGCGCGATGACAGAATTGATGTCCGCCGTCGTAAAGTCGGGGGTGCCGCACTCGGTCTCCGGGGGAATGATGTCATTGATGATGTACGTGGTGCCCTCGGCCTGGGCCAGCCAGCCCTGCCAGGTGCCGAGGGCAACGGTGAGAACGGCCACCGCTGCCACCAGCGCCACCACCGCTGTTCTCGAGCGAAGCCATTTCATGGTCAATCTCCCTCCATTGCTCTCCAAATTACTGCGTTGCCACGTTTCTATCATAGGCGCGGGAGTGTGTCAAGGGGCGAGCCTAGCGGGGTGCCGGCAGGTCCAGCATCAGGACCTCCAGGGCCAGGCGGGCGTTGACGTTCTCCTCCAGGCGGCGCTTGCTGGCAGCCAACGAACGCAGGAAGGCGACCACCTGGGCGGGGTCGTAGCGCGAGGCCTCTGCCTTCAGAATATCCCACAGGTCGAGGTTGGTGATGGCGTCCTGGCAGGCGCTGGACACCAACAGGACGTCTCGCCACCACTCCCGCCAGAGGTCGAGGACAGCCAGGACCGTCGCCCGGTCGCGAGAGAAGCGGCTGGCCACCTCGGAGGCGTAGGTGAATCGCTCCTGGATGGTGCGCTCGGGCAGGGCGCGGATGTCCATGAGGGCTTCGCGGCGAACGCGCATCATCTCCTCATCCTGGTGGGCAGCGATGGCCCAACCCAAGCGGCCCCGCGACAGGCGAGCCAGGAGCTGAGCCTGGCGAGGAGCCAGCGACCACCGCTGGTGCAAAGCTTCCTCTAGCTGGGCCACAGGCAGAGGCGAAAGGTCTAGCCGCTGGCAGCGGGAGCGGATGGTGGCGCGCAAGGCCTGCGGCCGGGAGGTGATGAGGA
>DAOUDQ010000179.1:0-2483 GCA_034431045.1 Dehalococcoidia bacterium
CCCGACTCTGTTTTCTCCGAGAAGATGTTGGGCGACGGATTGGCGGTGGACCCGATCGAGGGGGGGGGGGTGGCTCCTGTCACGGGCAAGTTGACCGTGTTCCACAGCGCGTGCCACGCCTTCGCCGTGCAAGTCACGGACGAGGTCAGCGTCCTGGTGCACGTCGGTCTCGATACGGTACAGATGAAAGGCGAGGGCTTCACCCGGCTGGCGGAGGTCGGCGACGAGGTGGAAGCCGGACAGGAGTTGGTGCGCTTCGACATGGCCGCCATCGCCGCAGCGGGCCACTCCCCTCTCTCGCCGGTCATCCTGCCCGACCTGCCCACCCACTACCAGGTGGAGAAGACCACCGCCACCACCGTCCGCGCCGGGGAGGACGTCCTGCTCGACGTCATCTGGCTAGACTGACTGATGACACGCTACGTGCAAGAGCCCTCTGTTGAAGCCGTGCTGTTGGACCTGGACGGTACGTTGCTAGATAGCTTTGAGCAACACTGGCGTGCGTTGGTCGCCGCCATGGCGGATTTCGACTTCGAGCCACCTCCGGTCGCGCGTATTCGTCAGTTGATGGGACTGCCTGGGCTCGATGCCGTCCTAGCGGTTGGAGTGCCGCCGGGACAGGCTCACGACGTCTGGTTGCGCTGGGCCGAATGGGAGGGCCGCTTGGGCGATCTGGCCCACCCGTTTCCGGGCGTGGTACCCCTGCTGGAGCGGCTGCGGGCCGCGGGCTACCGCCTGGGCATCGTCACTTCGCGCCGCCGGATCAGCCTAGACGGCACCCCGGCCGCCCTCGACCTCTTGCCATACGTGGACCTACTGGTGACGCGCGATGACACCACCGAGGGCAAGCCCCACCCCGCTCCCATCCTCTACGCCTTCCAGCGCCTGGGGGTGCCCCCGGCGCGGGGCGTCTACGTGGGCGATACTGCCTTCGACGTCGAAGCTGGGCGGCGAGCAGGTTGTCTGACCGTGTTGACTACTTGGGACAACGCCAACCACGATCGTGTCAGCGAATCGGAGCCTGACTTCGTGGCTGCCTCCCCGGACGAACTGGCCGCCTTGCTACTGGATTGAGGGAGGCATTTGTGACGATGCGCGTGGCGATCATCGGCCTGGGCGACATTGCCCGCAAGGCCTACCTACCGCTAATCACAGCCTGGGAGGGAGTCGAGGCGCTCTTTTGCAGCCGTACCCCTGCCACGGTGGAGCGGTTGCAGGCCCAATACCGCGTGCCGTGGGGCGCCACCGACCTGAATGAACTGCTGAGTTGGGAACCCCAGGCCGCCTTCGTGCTCACCCCTTCCCCCACCCATCGGGCCATCGCCAGGAGGTTGGTGGAGTCGGGGGTAGACGTATTCGTCGAGAAGCCAGCGACGATGCGCAGCGCCGAGACGCAAGAACTGGCCGAGTTGGCCGACGCGCGGGGGAGGGTGCTGATGGTCGGCTTCAACCGGCGCTACGCTCCTCTACACCGCCAGGCGCGAGAACTGTGGGGCGGCCGGGCAGTAGGGATGTGTGTGCTGCAGAAGCACCGTGCCAGCGCCGCCCACCCCGACCTATTCAGCAATTACATTGACGACACCATCCACATCATTGACCTGCTCCGCTTCTTCTGTGGGGACGGAGAAGCGGTGGGCACCGTCCAGCAGGTGCGCCAGGAGCGGCTGGTCGGCGCTATCAGCACGGTAGTGCTGCAGGGCGGCGGCTATGGGATGGTGGTCACCAGCCTGCAGGCGGGACACTGGACCGAGCGATACACGCTCCACGGCGATGGAGCGTCTCTGCACCTAGACGCTTTCTCCAGGTTACGCTTGGTCACCGGGGGGAAAGAACAAATCTGGGGAGAGGGCTGGGCGGGCACCTGGACACCAACGCCGGAGATGCGCGGCTTCGCTGACCAGATCGCACACTTCTTCGAGTGCGTTCGCTCCCGGGAGCAACCACTCACATCGGGCTGGGAGGCACTGAAGACGCAACTTCTGCTGGAAGCGATGGTCGCTAGAGCGGAGGGGTGAATGATGGTCAAACGTCTCTTGGACGCCAATCGATCGGACTTCGCGGCGATGAGCCCTCGCGACCTGGTGGAGAGCATTCGCCTTTCCGAGGGGCGCGTGGTGGCGGCGGAGGTGATCGCCATAGCGCCGCCGCTGCTAGACAAGGTATCCAACGCCGAGTTGGCGGCAGGGATGGGGGCTGACCTAATCCTGTTCAACCTCTACGATTTAACCGCGCCACAGGTGACCGGCTTCCCCGACTATGGTGAGGCCAGTCCGGGTGTCCCCATCTTCGACCGCATCTCCTGGGGGCGCGGCGTGACTATGGCGCACGTCAAGGAGTGGATCGGCCGGCCGGTGGGACTCAACCTGGAACCGGTGGAGAACCTGGAGACGCTCACGACTAGTGGGCGGCTGGCTTCTCCGAAGAACGCGAAGGCGGCGGTGGCGCAAGGAGCGGACTTCATCGTCCTCACCGGCAACCCCCAC
>DAOUDQ010000180.1:0-4523 GCA_034431045.1 Dehalococcoidia bacterium
AGCCGGGCGAGGCCCTGTACATCGACGAAAACGGTGTCAACTCCTACAAGCCGGTGCGCCGCCAGCGCGACGCCCTCTGCATCTTCGAGTACATCTACTTTTCCCGGCCCGACACCATCCTGCGGGATAAGCTCCTCTATCCCGTGCGCATGGCTATGGGGGCCGAGCTGACGCGCCGGTACCCGGTGGAGGCCGATCTGGTTATCGGCGTGCCGGATTCGGCCATCCCAGCCGCTATCGGCTACTCCCACGCGTCGGGCATCCCCTACGCCGAGGGCCTGGTCAAGAACCGCTATGTGGGGCGCACCTTCATCCAGCCCGATCAGCGCCTGCGGGATGTCGGCGTCTATCTGAAATTCAACCCCCTGCGGGAGCTCCTGGAGGGCAAGCGGGTGGTGGTGGTGGATGACTCCATCGTTCGCGGTACCACTACCCCCAGGGTGGTGGAGATGCTGCGCAGGGGGGGTGCCCGCGAGGTGCATATGCGCATTACCGCCCCGCCCATCCGTCACCCCTGTTTCTTCGGCATCGATATGGCCAGCCGCTGGGAGCTGATCGCCTCCCACAACTCGGTGGAAGAGATCTGCCGCCACATCGGGGCCGATAGCCTGGCCTACCAGAGCATCGATGGCCTCTTGCGAGCGGTGGCCCAAGCCCGCGAGACCTTCTGCATGGCCTGCTTCACCGGGGACTACCCCATGGGTGTCCAGATCCAGATGGACAAGCTGGTCTTCGAGCGACGGCCAGCGCGGGCTGGCGAGAAGCCCGAGCCAGTGCCCGCCGCCTGGACCTGGGAAGAAGACCGCCATTAGCCTCTCATGGAGGAGGCTCATCCCCCTCAGGGTATGACCTACTCCCAGGCAGGCGTCGACGTAGATGCTGCCGCCCGCCTGGTCGACCGCATCAAGGAGCTAGCCAGGGCTACCCATCGGCCCGAGGTGCTGGCGGGCGTGGGGCCCTTCAGCGGTTTGTTTCGCCTGAGCGGCTATCGAGACCCGGTGCTGGTGGCCAGCGCCGACGGCGTGGGCACCAAGCTCAAGATCGCCTCTCTCC
Source organism: Dehalococcoidia bacterium (assembly GCA_034431045.1). Classification (GTDB taxonomy): domain Bacteria; phylum Chloroflexota; class Dehalococcoidia; order SM23-28-2; family SM23-28-2; genus SM23-28-2. The sequence goes on from DAOUDQ010000180.1 coordinate 1,054, forward strand.
TCGCTTGCTATCACACGGTAGGCATCGACCTGGTCAACCACTGCGTTAACGACATCCTTACTACCGGCGCCGAGCCCCTCTTCTTCCTGGACTATCTGGCCAGCAGCGGCTTGCCGGACGAGGAGAAGACGGCTATCGTTCAGGGGGTGGCCTCGGCCTGCCAGGCGGTAGGATGTGCCCTCCTGGGCGGTGAGACAGCCGACATGCCCGACATCTATGGCCGGGGGGACTTCGACCTGGTGGGCTTCATCGTGGGCGTCGTCGAGCGAGGCCAGATCATCGACGGCAATACCATCCGCGAGGGCGATGTGCTGCTCGGCCTGCCATCGAGCGGCCTGCACACCAACGGCTATTCTCTAGCTCGAAAAGTCTTTGGCGTAGGCCTGGGCGGCGACCCGGAGGAGGAGCGCGCTCGCCTGAGCCGTACCTACGCCGGCCTGGGGGGCACGCTAAGGGAGGCGTTGCTGGCACCCCACCGCTGCTACTACAATGAGCTCAAGCCGGTCTTTGGTAAGCTGAAGGGCATCGCTCACATCACTGGCGGCGGCATACCGGGCAACCTGCCCCGCATCCTGCCCGACGGGCTCGCCGCCCGCTTGCGCCGGGGGAGCTGGCCGGTGCAACCCGTCTTTCGCCTCATCCAGGAGCGGGGCAACGTGGCCGAAGACGAGATGTACCGCACCTTCAACATGGGCCTGGGGATGGTGGTGGCCTGCGCTCGCGAGGAGGTGGAGACAGTGCGCGGACAGGTGCGCGACGCGCTAGTCGTGGGGGAGGTCATCGCCCAGAAAGACGACCGGCGGGCGGTAATCGAGTAGGAGCGCTCGCGCATGCCCACGTTCCGCATCTACTATGTTGCCCGCAGGCCACACGGCATTCGGCTCAGTTCCGAGTACACCCGCTCGTTGGAGGAGCCTCGCGGCCTCCTCAGGCACGGTGAGATGAACTGGGAGGAAGACATCGAGGCCAGGAACCCTCGCGAGGCTTTGCGTACGTTCTTCGAGGAACATTTGGACAGCCTCTCGGACCTGGCCTACGTCGATGAGGACGGCCGCACGCAGCGCCCCTACCGCATCGATGACTTCGACCCCGACCGCACCTACGTATGGAGCGAGGGGGACAGGCTCATGGAGTTCCAGGGCATCGAGAGCCTGGAGGGCGGGGTCGTGCCCTGTCCCCTGTGCGGCGGCAGCGGCGAGGTAACGAGCGAGATAGCCGAGCAGTTCGAGGAGATCGAAGAGGAAGACGAGGAGTACGGCAGGTGAAGGCCATCATTAGCGTCTCTGACAAGACCGGCGTGGTCGAGCTCGCGCGCGGGCTGGTTGAGCTGGGCTGTGAGGTGTACAGCACCGGCGGCACCCACAGGGCCCTGGCCGAGGCAGAGGTCGCCGTCACCAGCGTGTCGAAGCTCACCGGCTTCCCCGAGATCCTGGACGGGCGGGTGAAGACCCTCCACCCGGCCGTGCACGGGGGCATCCTGGCCCGCCGCGACCAGCCCTCGCACCTGGAGGAGCTGGCCAAGAGCGGCATCGAGGCCATCGACCTGGTGGCGGTCAACCTCTATCCTTTCGTGGAGACGGTGACCAGGCCCGGCGTGACCCTCGACGATGCCCTGGAGAACATCGACATCGGCGGGCCGACCATGATCCGCGCCGCCGCCAAGAACTTCCCCCACGTGCTGGTAGTAGTCGACCCCGCCGACTACGGCCCCCTGCTCGATTTCCTGCGGGGCGGACACGTGCCCCTGGAGGAGCGCCGTCGCCTGGCTCTCAAGGCCTTCCAGCACGTGGCCTCCTACGACACAGCCATCGCCCAGTACCTGCGAGCGGGACAGGAGGCGGACCTGCCCCAGCAGCTCACCCTCTCCCTGAGCAAGCTGTTCGACCTGCGCTACGGCGAGAACCCCCATCAGCGGGCGGCCGTCTATCGGGAGGAGAGCGTGCTCTGGGAAGGACGGACCTGGGGCATCGTAGCCGCCGAGCAGCTCCACGGCAAGGCTCTCTCCTACAACAACTTCCTGGACGCTGACGCCGCCTGGCGGGCCGCCCTGGACTTCGCCGAGCCCACAGCGGTGGTGGTGAAGCATACCAACCCCTGCGGTCTGGCCTGCCACCAGGACCTGGCCGAAGCTTATCGCCGCGCCCTCTCCGGCGACCCCGTCTCCGCCTACGGCGGCATCGTCGCCGTCAACCGAGAGCTCACGGGCGAGGCAGCGGAAGAGATCGGCAAGACTTTCTATGAGATCGTCATCGCCCCTGCCTTCTCAGAGGAGGCTCTGACCATCCTGCAGAAAAAGAAGAATCTGCGCCTCCTCCAGCTCGATGAGGAAGCGGCTGTCGGCTGCGCTACTGCCCTCGAATACCGACGGGTCGCCGGCGGCTTCCTGGCCCAGCAGCCCGACGCCTACCTGGACGACGCCATCGAGCTGCGGGTGGTGACCAAGCGGGCTCCCAGCGAGCAGGAGCTGGCAGACCTGCGCTTCGCCTGGAAGGTGGTCAAGCACGTCAAGTCCAACGCCATCGTCTTAGTGAAAGACCGCACCCTTCTGGGCATGGGCCCCGGCCAGCCCAACCGGGTGACCAGCGTCCATCTGGCCCTGCGGCGGGCCGAGGAACGAGCCCGCGGTGCCGTTCTGGCCTCCGATGCCTTCTTCCCCTTCCCCGACGGCGTGGAGCTGGCCGCCGACGGCGGCGTCACCGCCGTCATCCAGCCCGGCGGCTCCATCCGCGACCAGGAGGTCATCGAGGCGGCGGACGCCCGCGGCATCGCCATGGTCTTTACCGGCATTCGCCACTTCAGGCATTGAGCCATGACTACCGTCGACGTCGTCATCCCCGTCTACAACGAAGAGCACGTTCTGGCCCAGAGCGTGGCCACCCTGCGCCGCTTTCTGAGCGAGGGCTTTCATCATCAGTGGCGCATTCTCATCGCCGACAACGCCTCCACCGACAACACCCTGGCGGTAGCCCAGGAGCTGGCCGAAAAGCACCCGGACGTGGCCTCCCTCCACATCCCTGAGAAGGGCCGAGGGCGGGCCCTCAAGGCGTCCTGGCTGGGCAGCGCGGCCGATATCGTCAGCTACATGGACGTAGACCTCTCCACCGAGCTGGAGGCCTTCCCGCCCCTCATCGAGGCCATCGCCAGCGAGGGCTACCATGTCGCCACCGGCAGTCGCCTCTCGCCGGCCTCCGACACCACCCGCTCCCTGAAGCGAGAGGTGCTCTCGCGGGGCTACAACCTGATGATCAAATCCCTGTTCTTCACCCGCTTCTCTGACGCTCAGTGCGGCTTCAAGGCCCTCAGCCGCCAAGCGGTTCGCGAGTTGGTGCCGCTGGTAGAGAACAACGAGTGGTTCTTCGATACAGAGCTACTGATCCTGGCCGAGAAGGCTGGCTATCCTGTGAGGGAGGTCCCAGTGCGCTGGCTGGAGGACCCCGACACGCGGGTGAACATCCGCAAGACTGTATGGG
>DAOUDQ010000181.1:0-2084 GCA_034431045.1 Dehalococcoidia bacterium
CACCTTGACGATCGCCTCCGATAGCATCTCCCGCTCATTCTCCTCGCCACTGCGGGGGTGGCGGCGCTCCACCACCATGAAGTCGTCCAGCTCGAAGGGAGGCCGGTAGTCGGGCTGGCTGCGCCTGGCCAGGAGCTCGAACGAGGCCTCCGCCCCCTCGTACTGGTAGCCGCGGCTCTCCATCAGCTTGACCACGCCCAGGAGGTGGCGCACCTCTTCCCTGCTCAAAGAAATGTCGACGGCTTGCTCCTTGAGCTTGGCCTGGATGTTGCGCTGGCCGGCCAGTTCCGACACCAGGATGCGGGGGTCGTTGCCCACCAGAACGGGGTCGATGTGCTGGTACGAGTCTTCGTGCTTGATAAGGGCGGCCACGTGCAGGCCCGCCTTGTGCGCGAAGGCCGCGGTGCCCACGTAGGGCTGGCGGGGGTGGGGCGGAAGGTTAGCGGTCTCGCTGACGTAGCGGGAGACCTCTGTGAGCCTGGCCAGCTGCTCATCGCTTACGCAGTCGATGCCCATCTTGAGCTTGAGGTTGGCGATGACGCTGATCATGTCGGCGTTGCCGCAGCCGTCGCCGTAGCCATTGATGCAGCCCTGCACCTGGGCCACCCCCATGTCCACGGCCGCCAGGGTGTTGGCCATCGCCAGGTCGGCAGCGTTGTGGGCGTGGATGCCCAGGGGCGTGCCAACGGCGTCCATCGCCGCCCTGATAGGCTCCCTCAGGCGAGAGGTGATGGTGCCCCCGTTGGTGTCGCACATGATGATGCAGTCCACGCCGGCGTCGGCCGCCGACTGGAGGCACTGGAGGGTGTAGCGGGGGTCGGAGTAGAAGCCGTCGAAGTAGTGCTCGGCATCCAGGAAAACGGTGAGGCCGTGCGACTTGAGGTAGCGGATGGAATCGGAGATCATCTCCAGGTTCTCATCCAGGGTGGTCTCCAGGATCTGGCGCACGTGCACGTCGCTGGCCTTGCCCACCAGGGTGACCACTGGCGTGCGGGCGTCGACCAGGGTGCGGATGTTGGGGTCTTTGTCCACTTTGCGACCGGCCCGGCGGGTGGAGCCGAAGGCGGCCAGCTTGGCGTGGGAGAGCTTGAGCGACTGGGCCCGCACGAAGAACTCGGCGTCCTTGGGGTTGGAGCCTGGCCAGCCCCCCTCGATGTAGTGCACGCCCAGCTCGTCCAGCTTGTGGGCGATCTTCAGCTTGTCCTCCACGGAGAGGGATATGCCCTCCATCTGGGTGCCATCGCGGAGGGTGGTGTCATATAGTTCAACGTTGGTCATGTCCGCTCACCTCCAACCGCTTCCGCCACTCGCTCCCCCGTCTTCCCCGTGTTCACCGCCGTCGTCCTCCCTGCACAGCGCTCACACATAGCTCGCCACCAGATCGCCGACCTCAGAGGTGCTCAGGCCCATCCGGCCGGCATTCACCGACTTGATCTTGCCGCTGGTCAGCGCCTTGATGATCGCCTGCTCGACGCGATCGGCGGCTTCCGCCTCCCCGAGCTCAGCGAGCATCATCTGGGCGGCGGCGATGGCCGCCAGGGGGCAGATGACGTTCTGGCCCGTGTACTTCGGCGCGCTGCCGCCAATAGGCTCGAACATGGAGACGCCCTGAGGGTTGATGTTGCCCCCCGCCGCCACGCCCATGCCACCCTGAATCATTGCCCCCAGGTCGGTGATGATATCGCCGAACATGTTGTCGACCACGATCACGTCGAACCACTCCGGGTTCTTGACGAACCACATGCAGCAGGCGTCGATGTGCGCGTACTCCCGCTTGATGTCGGGATAGTCGGCGTCGCCCACGTCATTGAAGGCCCGCCACCAGGTATCGTGGACATAGGTCAGGACGTTGGTCTTGGCCACCAGGTGGAGCTGTTTCTGTTTGTTGCGCTTACGGGTTAGCTCAAAGGCATAGCGGATGGCCCGCTCGGCGCCGAAGCGGGTTGTGCAGTGGATCTGGGTGGAGATCTCCTGGGGCGTCCCCTTGTACTGGAAGCCGCCCATGCCTGTGTAGAGCCCCTCGGTGTTCTCGCGAACGACGACGAAGTCGATGTCTTCCGGGCCCTTGTCCTTGAGGGGGCAGT
>DAOUDQ010000182.1:0-2581 GCA_034431045.1 Dehalococcoidia bacterium
TCTGGCAATGGTCTGCACCTCCCTCCCCCTCGAAGCGTCCGGGAGGTCATTTGACACCCGGAGTGCCCCGATCAACCATCTACCCGTGCCTTTAGGCTGCCACTCATTATCGGGAGGTGAACCATGATCCTTGGCGGTCTGGCCGATTTGGCCCGCCTGAGGGAAGGGCGCCGCCGCCGCGCCTCCAGCTGGGACCGCAGCGGTGGCAACGCCGACTTCCTTGCTATCGGCCCGGGCCAGACGGCAGTGCTCTGCGACATCGAAGGGGCGGGGGTCATCCGCCACATCTGGTGCACGATGCACGCCCCCGCCAATCGCTTCTACGCTCGCACCGCCCTCCTGCGCATGTACTGGGACGAAGCAACCAGCCCCTGCGTGGAGGCCCCCATCGGCGACTTCTTCGGCATCGGCCACGCCATCGTCAAGAACTTCGTCTCCCTGCCCCTGACCATGAGCCCTCAGGATGGGCGCGGCTTCAACTGCTTCTTCCCCATGCCCTTCGCCACCCGCGCCCGCATGGAGGTCACCAACGAGGGGCAGGCAGCCATGATCTTCTACTACTACGTGGACTACGAGGAGCACCACAGGCTGGAGGACGGCCTGGGGCGATTTCACGCCCAGTGGCGGCGAGAGAACCCCCCCGAGGGCTGGGGCCAGGGTCGATTCGATGACGACATCGAGGCCGGCCACATTGGCGAGTACCGACGGCAGGTCTGGGCCACCCCCAACCTGGACGGCAAAGGGAACTACGTGATCCTAGAGGCGGAGGGTCGCGGCCACTACGTGGGCTGCAACCTGAACGTCGACTGCTTCTCCCGCCAGAAGAACGACTGGTACGGCGAGGGCGACGACATGATCTTCATCGACGGGGACGTCTGGCCGCCCACTATCCACGGAACCGGCACCGAGGACTACTTCAACACTGCTTTCTGCCCACGCCAGGAGTACAACGCTCCCTACCACGGCGTCACCGTCTACTGCGGGACCCCCGACTGGCCCTGGAAGGGCAAGAACTCCCTGTATCGCTTCCACATTGAGGACCCCATCATCTTCCAGAAATCGATCCGGGTGACCATCGAGCACGGCCATGCCAACAACCTGTGGAACGACTACTCGAGCACCGCCTACTGGTACCAGACGGAGCCCCATTCCCCCTTCCCGCCGATGCTCCTGGTCGAACAGCGTCTCCCGCGGCCGGACGGTGAGTGAGCTACCGCTGGCAGTGGCGGCAGAGGTTAGTGATGGGCCGGCCGGTAGTGACCCGGTGCGGACTCTCCTGTTGACAGGGCGGCCTGAACCTCGGCGCGAAAGTCGGCCATGGCCACTACCCGCCCCTCCAGCCGCGCTCGCTCGGCCGCAAAGCCGATAAGGTGACTCTCCAGGGAGGCTCGGCCGGAGGCAAGGAGTTCGTCCGCCGCGTTCCGCTGCACCGCCTCCACGAAATGGTGCAATAGCCCTTGATCCCCCCCGCCGTGTCCGACGGGGCTGTACGGCACCCGGATGTGCTCGGGAGTGCCCCGACCGTGAGGAAGAATCCTAATGTCTCCCTGCTCGAACGCGCCCACAAGCTCGCCCCCCGTCCCGCTAACTCGAATCGTCCGCAGGGGCGCTGCCGCGAAGCCATGCATGGCGAAGGTTCCCGTCACGCCGCCCTCGAATTCCAGACAGATAACCTGATGGTCCACGACATCGTTGCCAGCTCGATAGACGCAGCGGCCGTAGGGGCCTGTCTCCAGGCCGCGGCGGCGGCTCTCGATGTCGGTCGCCAAGGAGACGTCGGACCAGGGCCAGAATGGGTACGACCGCAGATAGAAGCGGGGCGCCGAGAAGAGGCAGGACTGCTCGACAGGGCAGCCATCGGTACAGCGATCCGGTGCATCCGGCGGGGCGCTTTCGGGTCCGAAGTGGCGGAGCGAGCCGAAGGAAGCAACCCGCAAGCAAGCGCGGCCGACGAACCAGCTCATGAGATCTAGGTCGTGACAAGACTTGGCGACGAGCATCGGTGCGGCGGTGGCCGTCGTGCGAAACTTCCCCCGCACGAAGCTGTGGGCCATGTGCCAGTAGGCCACGTTCTCCGCCATCGAGATGGTCATCACCTCACCCAAGCGGCCAGAAGCGATGATGTCGTAGATCCCCCTATAAAAAGGAGCGTAGCGGAGACAGTGGCCGATCTGGAGCAGTCGCCCGGCGGCGTCAAAGGCCTCGACCACGCGCACGCAGGCTACGGGCTCGGAGGCAATGGGCTTCTCCAGAAGGACATCGTAGCCCGCAGCCAGGGCGGCCAGGGCCGGTTCGGCATGAGCATCGTCGGGGGTGGCGACAATGGCCACGCGGGCCAGGGCTGGCCGCCCCAACAGCAGACGCCAGTCATCAAAGCAACACCCGGCGGGAAGGCGGTGGGCAGAGCTGAAGGCCGATCGGCGCTCCCAGTCGGGTTCAGCCACCGCCACGATCCGAAGCAGCTCCGGGTTGGCCAGGGCGAAGGCGCCGTAGGTCTCGCGCCCCCGCAGGCCTGCCCCGATCACCACTGCCTCCAGCGGCTCCGCCATCGTCCACCTCCCTAACGGCGTGCGAGCCAATC
>DAOUDQ010000183.1:0-2909 GCA_034431045.1 Dehalococcoidia bacterium
GGGGGCCTCGGCCGAACGGCCGAGGCCCTTACTCTCACCAGGGCTGCATGATATGATCACCACCGGCCGGGCCATGAGGGGAAAGGTTGAATGGAGAAGCTCAGGCGGCTGCGGCAGATCCTGGCGCAGATGGACTCGCTGCTGGTAGCCTACTCGGGAGGGGTAGACAGCACCTTCCTGGCAGCAGTGGCCTACGATGTGCTGGGGGGAAACACCCTCGCCGTCACCGGCCTGTCAGCGGCAGTCCCGCCTTCGGAGGCAAGAGAGGCCCAGGAGCTGGCCCGCCAAATAGGCATATCTCACCTGCTGATCGAGACGGCTGAGATGGAGGACCCCGCATACGTGGCTAACTCCCCCCAGCGTTGTTACCACTGCAAACATGAGCTGTACGGCAAGCTCAGGCGGGTCGCCGGCGAGCGGGGCATGGCCTGGATCGCCGATGGCTGTAATGTTGATGACCTGAGCGACTTTCGCCCGGGCCAGCAGGCCGCCCGCGAGCACGGCGTTCGTAGCCCCCTGGTGGAGGCCGACCTCGCCAAGGACGACATCCGCGCCCTCTCCCGCCGGCTGGGGTTGCCCACCTGGGACAAGCCGGCCATGGCCTGCCTGGCCTCGCGCATCCCCTACGGGACGCCGGTGACGGTGGAGGCCCTGAATCGCGTCGGCCAGGCCGAGGAGTTCATCCGCTCCCTGGGTGTGCGCCAGTTACGCGTTCGCCACCATGACAGCATGGCCCGCATCGAGACAGACGACGCAGGCATGGCCCTTCTGCTGGCGAATGGCAACCGACGGGCGGTGGTGGACAAACTGCGTGGGCTGGGCTACCGCTACGTCACCCTGGACCTCGAGGGCTACAAAAGGGGCAGCCTGAACCAGATGCTCTCCCGCCTATGAGCCCGCTGACGGCCGTCCTCCTGGCAGGGCTGGGGGTGGTGGTAGGAGGCTTTGGTACGATCATCGGCGTAGGCGGCGGATTCATCCTGGTCCCTGTCCTGCTGCTCGCTTATCCAAACGATGAACCAGCTATCATCACCAGCATCTCGCTGGCGGTCGTCTTCTTCAACGCTTCGTCGGGCTCTTTGGGCTACGCCCGACTTCGCCGCATAGACTACCGCACCGGCCTCACCTTCGCCCTGGCCACCGTACCTGGAGCCATCGTGGGAGCGGCGGCGACCAACTGGCTGCCCAGGCAGGCCTTCGACCTCACTTTCGGCCTGCTGCTCATCGCCGTCTCGATCTACATCGCCTCCCGGGCGGGGGCGACGAGCGGCAGGAGGTCGGCAATCCTGCGGCCCGACGCCCAGCGAAGGCTCACGGACTCCGCCGGCGTCACCTACGGCTATAGCTTCAATCTTGAGCTGGGCATCACCATTAGTTTCCTGGTGGGATTCATCGCCAGCTTCCTGGGGGTGGGCGGCGGCATCATCCACGTGCCAGCCATGGTCAGCCTGCTGAACTTCCCCGCCCACGTCGCTACCGCCACATCCCAGTTCATTCTGGTGTTCACTGCCCTCACCGGCACCGCGGTGCACATAGTGGACGGATCATTGGCTGAAGGCTGGGCAAGGATGACAGCCCTGGCTGTCGGGGTGGTCGCGGGAGCTCAGATAGGCGCCAGGCTATCTGGTCGCCTGCCGGCTGGGGTTATCGTCCGACTTCTGGCTGGAGCCCTGTTTGCGGTGGCGGTCCGCCTGATCATAGCTGGCGCCAGCGGATAGCCCGCCGGGTGCGGCGAAGGCTAGCGGCACGTACTCCCCGCTGGGCCTGCGCCGGGCCAGGCGGTAGCGGCCGGCCCGCAGCTCTTCGATAAGCTCTTCCTCGCTTCCGACCGCCCGTTGGAAGATGGTGACGCAGCGGCCGACCTCCGTGTAGGTGTGGGCGTCGCTGCCAGCCACGCCCGGCTTTGCCAGCACCCGCGCTGCCTCCTGGGCTAGCTGATTCTCCTTTTCGGTGCAGGCGTAGGTCAGCACCTCGATGGCGTCCACCAGCTCGAAGACAGGGTGCTGAGCCAGCTCCGCCGTCGTCAGGGACGAGGGATTGTACTGGCGGGTGAAGAGGCGGTTGGAGGGCCCGGGGAAAAAGCGGAAGGGGTGGGCCAGGATCATGAAGCCGCCTGCGGCCAGCGCCAGACGACGTAGCTCCTTGGCCCGCTCAATCCCCTGGACATCACGATCCAGGCCCAGGACGATGATGTGGCCGAAATCGGTTTCCCACTCGCGGCTGCTGCAGACAAAGAGGCCGCTTTCCTGGCGGAAGCGCTCCAGCCGCTCGCTGGCCCAGGGGTCGTCGTGCTCAGCGATAAGCAGGCCGTCGAGGCCCACCTCGCGGGCGGCCTCCAGCAGTCGCGGCGGTGCAAGATTGCTGTCGGCAGAGCCGACGGAGGTGTGGACATGCATGTCCACCACCATACCTCTCGGCCTCTTGGGGCGGTCTACCATCATCTGTTGACCGTAGCTAGACCAGAGTAGCACACAGATAGGGCCAAGGGGAAGGAGCCTGGCCGAGATGGCCCGACTGCCCCAGGAGGTGGTGCATGGCTCCACCATCGCCACCAACGCTCTCCTGGAGCGCAAGGGAGCCCGGACCACCCTCATCACCACCCGCGGCTTCCGCGACGTGCTGGCCATCGGTCGCCAGGCGCGGCGGCGACGGCATCGTCCGCCGCTGGCAGTTCCTGGCGCCGGGGACGCTGACCATCGGCTCCGAGCGGCGCCGCCTCTCGCCCTGGGGACTGGCTGGCGGCTCGCCCGGCCAGCCGGGGCGGAACGCCCTCCAGCGGCGCGACGGCCAGGACATTGAGCGGCCGGCCAAATGCTAGATGGCGGTGGGGGAGGGCGATCGCCTCACCCTGGAGACGCCCGGCGGCGCCGGCTGGGGCCAGGCCTAGGGCACCAGCAACCCGAATGGAG
>DAOUDQ010000184.1:0-2893 GCA_034431045.1 Dehalococcoidia bacterium
CCAGCCTGCCCTACCCTCTGGAGCCATCGCCTGGCCCCAGGGACCAGGCCGTGCGCTCTAATATGGGCCTGGAGGAGTACCTGCTCAAGGTGGAGCGCTGCCGCCAGTACATCATCGCTGGCGACATTATCCAGGTGGTGCTCTCCCAGCGCTTCTCCCGCCCCACCAGCGCCCCTCCCCTCAGCATCTATCGCGCTCTGCGGGCGATAAACCCCTCGCCCTACATGTACTACCTCCAGACAGCCGACTGCCACATCGTCGGCGCCTCGCCGGAGATGCTGGTGCGGGTAGAGGACGGCGTCGTCTCTACCCACCCCATCGCCGGCACGCGGCCGCGTGGCCGCGATCCGGAAGAGGATGGGGCGCTGGAGGATGACCTGCGCAGCGACGAGAAGGAGAGGGCGGAACACATCATGCTCTTGGACCTGGGGCGCAATGACATCGGGCGGGTGAGCCAGCCGGGGACGGTGCAGGTCAGCCAGCTCATGGAGGTGGAGCGCTACTCCCACGTCATGCATTTGATATCGCACGTGAGTGGCCGTCTGCGTGATGAGATGAGCCACTACGATGCCCTGCGGGCCTGCTTCCCCGCTGGCACCGTGTCGGGAGCGCCCAAGATCCGCGCTATGGAGATCATCGCCGAGCTGGAGGCCGACCGGCGGGGCCCCTACGCCGGGGCTGTGGGCTACTTCAGCTTCTCGGGCAACCTGGACACCGCCATCACCATCCGTACGCTGGTGGTGAAGGACGGGGTGGCCCACGTTCAGGCCGGCGGCGGCATCGTCTACGATAGCGTGCCGGAGCGTGAGCATCAGGAGTGTGTGAACAAGGCCAAGGCGGTGCTGGCGGCCATCAGCCAGGCGGAGGTGGCGGAGGCGGGGGTGCCCCGCGGCAGCCTGGGGTACTAGGGTCATGCTCTTGCTGATCGACAACTACGATAGCTTTACCTACAACCTCTACCAGTACCTGTGCGAGCTGGGGGCCGAGGTGCGGGTGGTGCGCAACGATAAGGCTACCGTCGCCGACATTGAGGCCATGCGCCCCGAGCGCATCGTCGTATCGCCGGGGCCCTGCACGCCCAAGGAGGCGGGCATCAGCGTGGAGGTGGTGCGCTACTTCGCTGGCAAGTTGCCCATCCTGGGCGTCTGCCTGGGCCACCAGTGCGTGGGCGAGGCCTTCGGGGGAACGGTGGCCGCTGCCGGCGAGATCGTCCACGGCAAGATGTCCGTCATCCACCACGACGGCAGGGGCGTGCTCTCGGGCTTGACCAACCCCTTCGAGGGCATCCGCTATCATTCGCTGGCTATCCAGCGGGAGGGCCTGCCTGACTGCCTGGAGGTCACCGCCTGGACCGACCGGGGGGTTATAATGGGCGTACGCCACAAGGAGGTGGCGGTGGAGGGAGTGCAGTTCCACCCGGAGTCGATCATGACGGCGGTGGGCAAGGACCTGCTCCGGAACTTTCTGGGGATCTGAAGGAGGGAGGCCCGTGCGAGGCGAAGATGTCTATGACACCCTCCAGCACGGAGAAAGCCAGACCGTGGAGTTCAAGAGCTCTCTCGCGGAGGAGAGAGAGGGAATCCAGACGATGGTCGCCTTCGCGAACTCCCAAGGGGGATGGGTGTTTTTTGGGGTGAACAATGACGGGATGCCTAGGGGCGTGCACGTTGGAACGAACACTCTGGAGAACTTGGCTGCCGCAATCAGAGACCACACGTATCCTTCGCTCCCAGTTGTGATTGAAGAGCCATTTCCTTACGGCGGCAAGAACATACTAAGCGTAGAAGTCCCCGCTGATGTGCCACCTGTGATAGGCCTATACCTCTACTCCGACGAGCCGATCCCTTTGCATTCACCTGTCGACGTGGGCAAGCTACAAGCTTACCGCCGAGTTGGGAGGATGAATCAGAAAGAAGACTTTATGCGCTTGCGGCGAGCGATGCCATCTGACCCCAGACTTCGCGTAGCCGTTCTGCAGGGCCATCGAATCAACCGGTCAAGTCCATCCTCGTTGCGGGGTTCCGTATGGATGGAGGAAGGCTCAGCCACGGCCCATGACGTCAGGTTCCGCTTCCAACCGCCCATTGCCGAATGCGACAGGGTCTACGATGATCTACCCTATCCGTACGAGAGCCAGCACGCTACCCCGAGTCTTGGGTTCAAGGTATACGACCGTTTCAAGTTCCGCCCGGGCGCTATACCTGACGCTCTCCCGTGTAGTGTCGAGATGGTTGCGACCTACAAGGACGATTGGGGTTTAACTTGGGAATCGAGCCGGCGTCTCGATCTGATTCCCGAGCCTTCCCATGACGACGTGGTACGCTTGGTGGACGCTGGCCAGTTCACTCGGCGAATTGTGGCTTTCCCCCCAAAAGGATCATAGGAGACCACCGCCATGATCCGCGAAGCCATCGATGCCATCGTCAATCAGGGCCGCTCCCTCAGCGAGGAGGAGGCGGCGGCCGTCATGGAGGAGATCATGTCGGGGGAGGCAACGCCCGCCCAGTTGGCGGCCTTCCTGGTGGCCCTGCGCCTCAAGGGCGAGACGGTGGAGGAGATCGCTGGCATGGCGCGGGTGATGCGGGCCAAGGCCCTGCGGGTGCCCTTCGAGGGGCCGTCCCTGCTGGACACCTGCGGCACCGGCGGCGACCGCATGGGGACTTTCAACGTGTCGACTGCTGCCGCCTTCGTGGCCGCTGGCGCGGGTGCTGTCGTCGCCAAGCACGGCAATCGGGCCATGACCAGCCACTGCGGCACGGCTGACGTCCTGGAGGCCCTGGGGGCGAAGAACGACCTGCCGCCGGAGGGTGTGGCCCACTGCCTGCGCCAGGTGGGCGTCGGCTTCATGTTCGCCCCCACCTTCCATCCGGCGATGCGCTTCGCCGCCGGCCCG
>DAOUDQ010000185.1:0-10745 GCA_034431045.1 Dehalococcoidia bacterium
AACTGGACAAGCCTGGCCCCGCCCTCGATGGCCTGGCGGGCTATGTCCTCCTCGGGGCGGTCGCCGGCCACCTCTGGATCGATGATGACGTAAAGGCCTCGTGGTGGAGAAGCAATTCTATCTTTCATAGCAGGCCATGCAATAGAATGGTAGCAAAGCGGGTTCTTTGGTGAAAGTCATGCGGCGCTACCGGCGAGCCTTCCTGATAATAGGCGTCTTCCTGGTGCTGTTCGTGGCCCTTTTTGCTGGGCTATGGGCCAACAGGTACACACGGGTGGCCCTGACGACGGCCTCGATGATGCCTGACCTGTTCGTTGACCTGCCAGTAAGCCCCCTGAAGCTGACGACCTCCGAGCCCATCAAGGAAGAGGTGACCTTCCACTATGGCTCGCGGGAGGTGGTGGCCGACCTCTATCGGCCCAGCGACGGGGATCGCCACGGGGCGGTGGTGGTGGTCATCGGCGCTGCCCCACGGGCGCGCACCGATCCTCGGGCAGTGCGCCTGGCCAGGAGTGCCGCCCGCGCCGGCATTGTGGTGATGGTCCCCGACCTGAAGCATCTCCTGCGCGACGAGATGGTGCCCGAGGAGATCGAGGCGCTGGTGGCTGCCTTTCGCTACCTGAGGGAGCAGGAGTTCGTGGACGGGGAGCGGGTGGGGTATCTGGGCTTTTCAGTGGGGGCAGGCATGGCCCTGGTGGCGGCCAGCGACCCGCGCATCAGCGACGATGTGGCCTTTTTTGGCTCCTTCGGCGGCTACTACGACCTCTTCGACGTGATCGCCGCCGTCACCAGCGAGACGATTACCTACAACGGCCAGCGGGAGGACTGGGATCCCGACGACAAGACGGTGCGCGTCCTCCGGCGCAGCCTGATCTACCACGTCGATGATGCTGGCGACCGCGACATCCTGACCCGCATCTTCCTGGAGGAGGACGAATCGGCCAGGCAGGAGCTAGGCGAGCTCTCTCCTCGCTCGCGCGTTATGTTCGAGCTGCTGGACAATCGCGACCCCGACCGGGCCCAGGAGCTGCTGGCCCAGCTTTGGCCGCAGGACGTGGCCATCCTGCGGCGCCTTTCCCCCAGCGATAGCATCGAGGGCCTGCATACGGAGCTATTCATCGTCCATGACCGTCAGGACAAGTTCATTCCCTACGTGGAGTCGCGGCGGCTGGCCGAGGCAGCGCGGGGTCAGAACGATGTCTACTATGCCGAGCTGGACCTCTTCCGTCATGTGGACCCCACCGTCACCGCCAATCCGCTCGCCTTTCTGGCCGACCTCATCGAGTTCCTTTTCCAGGCCTATCGGCTGATGCTGCGGCTGGTGTAGGACATGTTCCTTGTGGTGTAAGGCCGAGTCTCCGTGTGTGGAGCAGGGTTCGCCGCGCCAGGGAGAGGTCGCAGGGCTAGACGCAGCCGTTCGCCAAGGCGCAGCGTCGCGCCTGCCTTCCCGATGCCCTTGACGGCTGGGAAGGCAGGCGCTATTTTGGCCTCGGCCGAGTGGTAGATGCGCGAGGTTGCCGCTAGTCTAGCTTGCAGAGGATCAAAGGCAGGTTTTGTCCCATGAAGACGCTGTACGTGAAAATGAGCATCCCCCGGCTCCTGGCGACTCGAGCGTTGGGTCGCCTATCGAAGAAGAGAGCCTTCTTCGGCCCCATGGCTCCCCTGCGGGAGGAAGATATTGCCCCGGCACCGCTGCCCGGCCCGCGCTATGTGCGCGTCCGCAATCGCCTGGCGGGCATCTGCGGCTCCGACATCCACTTCATTCAGGCCGATGGCGACTTCCGCATTGCCCCGGCGGCCATGCCGGGGATCGAGCGCATGTACCTGGGGCACGAGATCGTGGGCGAGGTGGTGGAGGTGGGGGCAGAGGTCGAGGGCTACAAGGTGGGCGACCGAGTGGCCCACGAGCGCTCGCCCGGGAGCTGCCTAGGCCAGGGCAGGGAGCCGCTCTGTAGATACTGTGCTGCGGGTGACTACTCTCTCTGTGAGGAAGCGCGGCAGCAGGACCCTCTCAGCGTGGGCGGCGGCTATGCCGCGGAGTGGGTGCTCCACGAGGGCAGGCTCTTCCGCGTCCCCGACGACGTGAGCGACGAGCAGGCCGTTCTCCTGGAGCCGGCGGCCTGCGGCTTGCGATCGGCCCTGCGGCGGCGGGCCCAACCGGGCGACCGGGTGATGGTTATCGGCTGCGGCACCATAGGGCTGATGACCCTTCAGTCCATCCGCGCCGTCCAGCCCGACTGCGAGATCACCGCCCTGGCCGAGTTCGACTATCAGGCGGATATGGCCAGGAAGCTGGGAGCCAACAACATCATCATGCTGGGCAGCGACGCCTACAGCGAGGTGGCCCGTCTGACTGGCGGCCGCCTGCATCGGGGGCGCCTGGGCACCCGCATGGTCGTGGGCGGCTTCGATATTGTCTACGACTGTGTGGGCAAGCCACCGACCCTGCGCG
This sequence comes from Dehalococcoidia bacterium, assembly GCA_034431045.1. GTDB lineage: Bacteria > Chloroflexota > Dehalococcoidia > SM23-28-2 > SM23-28-2 > SM23-28-2. The sequence continues at coordinate 2,453 of DAOUDQ010000185.1, forward strand.
ATGCCCTGCGCTGGGCGCGAGCTGGCGGGGCGGTGGTTCTGGTGGGCGTGCACTTGGCGCCGATGGAGATCGACCTCACGCCCATCTGGTATTGGGAGGTCGACGTCATCGGCATGTTCGCTCATGGCGGCGAGGATTGGCAGGGGGAACGGGTGTCCACGTTCGACCTGGTCGTGCGTCTGCTCAAGGAGGGGAAGCTCAATTTCGATGGCTTCATAACCCATCGCTTTCCCCTGTCCCAGTACCGCGAGGCGTTCCTGACGGCCATGGACCAGGCCCGCAGCCACGCCATCAAGGTGATCTTTGACCACCAGGTTCAGGCGCCTAAAGGGAGGTAGTTGCCATGCCCAAGCTGATGGCCGGGGCGGCCAAGAGGATCATCACGCCGGAGGAGAACTTGCGCCTGGCCGGATACCGAGACGGGATGCTGTTCGTACCCTGGGGCGCCCGCGTTGCCACTGGCGTGCACGACGACATCTTCGCTCGCTGCCTGGCCCTGGGCGACGGCGAAAAGAGCCTGGCCTTTGTTGTCCTGGATCTGGTTAGCTTGTTCCAGGTTGACATGGAGGCCATCCGGGAGCGGGCGCGCGAGAAGACGGGCCGGGAAGACCTGATGGTCGCCGTAGGCACCACCCACAACCATTCCGCTCCCGACATGACCAGGGCCTACGGCGGTGTGCCCAGGCGCTACAAGCGGCTCATCCACGAGCGGGCGTCGGACGCCGTAGCCGAGGCAGTGGCCAACATGGCGCCGGCGCGCATCGGCTTCGCTACGACGCGGGTGGAGGCCATCGTCAGGAACAACCGCGACCCCGAGGCGGGGCCGCTGGACGAAGAGGCGGCGATAATGCTGGTGGAAGGGAAGGATGGAGGCACCGTGGCGGTGCTGGTCAACTTCGCCTGCCACGCCGACGTGCTGGGCAAGCGCAATACTCTTGTCACCGCCGACTTTCCGGCCTACCTCCGCCGCGACCTGGAGCGGGAACAGGGCGGGATGGCCATCTACTTCAATGCCGCTCAGGGAGACATCTTTCCCCGCCAGACCATCGAAGACCACGATGACGAGAAGGGGCTGCGTACGTTTGAGGAGGCGGAGGCGGTGGGCTCCGCCGTCGCCAAGGCGGCCCTGGAGGCCCTGGCGAAGACGAAGCTGACCTCCGATGTGACCATCGACGTGCGGGTTACGTATCCGGAGGTGCCGGTGGACAACCGCATGCTGAAGATTGTGCGTCTCCTGCGGCTAATCCCCCGCAAGCTCTACAAGGGCCTCGCTCGCTCGGAGGTCTGGGTGGTCAATATCAACGATGCCCAGATCGTGACCCTGCCCGGCCAGTTCTTCTGCAGGCTGGGCCTGGAGCTGAAGGAGCAGATGAAGGGGACCTATAAGTTTCTTTTCGGCCTGACCGCTGACGACCTGGTGTACGTGCTGCCGCCGGACGAGTGGGACCCCACGCGAGAGGGGGAGGAAGAAGCGCTCTCCCTGGGCATCAACACCTGGCCAGCCATCAAGGAGCAGCTGCCGCCGCTGTAGCGCCCCCTCGCTAGTACTCCGGAAACTTGACCCCTTCGAACCAGATAGCCGTCGCGGTGGCGGTGTCGGGCGGCCCAAGGTTGGCCTGGGCGTCGACGATGACGTCGAGGAGGGCGGGCTTGCCCGAATCCACCGCTCGCTTCAGGGCGGGTGTGATCTCCTTGGGGTCCTCCACTCGCTCGCCGTACCAGCCGGCGGCTTCCGCCATCTTGTCGTAGCGCACGTCGGTGAAGTCCACCCCGATGTAGCGCTTGGCGAAGCTGCCGTCCTGGGCGGCCTTGATCATGCCGAAGGCCTGGTCGTTGCTCACAATCATGACCACGTTGGTCCCCAGGCGGACGGCGGTCTCCAGCTCTTGGACGTTCATCATGAAGAAGCCGTCGCCGCAGATGGCGTACACCGGCCGGTCGGGGCAGAGGAGCTTGGCAGCGATGGCCTTGGGGAGGCCTCCGCCACCCATACCGGCGTCGGCGGCCCAGAGATAGGTGGCCGGCTCGTAGGTGCGCGTCAGGTACTGGGCCCAGACGCTGGTGTTGCCCCCGTCGGTGACGAAAACGGCATTGCGGGGGAAGAACGCGCGGGCATCTTTCACCACGCGCAGGGGGTGCATGGGCACGGCGTCGGAGCTGCCCTGATTCTCGAAGTTCTGCAGCCAGGCGGCCTGGGCGACTCGATATTGGGCCAGTTGAGGGCTCTCCTCTCGCGGCTCGATCATGGTGTCCAGAACGACGTGGATGTCCCGCACTACCGCCCTGGCGTCGCCGAGGATGGCCAGGTCGACCTGGCGGTTCTCGCCCAGGCTCTCCGGGGCGGTATCGATCTGGATGATCTTCTGCTCCTCGGGCTTACCCCACATTGGCGGCTTTCCCCACAGGTCGAAGGCCCCGAGGCGGGTGCCGATGACCAGCACTAGGTCGGCCTGGGAGCGGGCGGCGATGGCCCCGAAGCTCAGGGGTATGAGGTAGAGGGGATGGTCTTCGGGGATGGTGCCGCGGGCGGTGACGCCGGTGGTCATGGGGCATCCCAGCAGTTCGGCCAGAGCGATGATCTCGGCGGAGGCTCCCGACCGCAGCGCTCCCCCGCCGGCGTGAATGACAGGGCTCTTGGCCTGGGCCAGCATCTCGGCCGCCTGCTTGATCAGCTGGGGCTCGCCGCCGGGAGGGACCGTTGGGCGATAACGGGCGGGCGGCAGGATGGTGATCTCTTCTTCTTCGCCCTCCTCGAAGAGGACGTCCACCGGCAGGTCGAGGTGGACCGGCCCGGGCCGGCCGCTGGTCGCCTGGCGAAAGGCCTCCTGCACCATCTCGGGGATTCGCTTCCAGTGAGAGACGACAGCGTTCCACTTGGTGATCGGCTTGAACAAACAGAGGTGGTCACATCCCTGGGTGGAGCCGTGGTCGGGGTAGGATTTCCAGGTCTGGTTCTGGGCGGTCAAAGCCAGGATGGGTATGCTATTGACATAAGCCTCGTAGACCCCGGGCACGAGGTCGACCGCCCCCGGGCCCACTGTGCCCACGCAAACTCCTACCTTTCCGGTCAGCCGCGAATAGGTGTCGGCCATGTGGGCGGCTGCCTGCTCGTGGCGGGTCATGATGAAGTCGAGCCCTTCTTCTCGGCCGAAGCGATGGATGGCGTCCAGCAGGGTGGTTAGTTGGCCGCCGGGGATGCCAAAGATGAAGCGTACGTCCTCCTGGAGGAGGCATTTCACTAGGACATCGGCTCCCAATATCTTGCTCACAGCGCTCTCCTTTCTGCCCGCTAAATAGTCCACGACAAAGCTGGGCTTGTCAAGCAGCGGTGAAGGCGTTCTGGTGAGCTGCTATTCGGTGGTTGTTCAGCGGGGGCCTTAGGGGCTGAACGTCCAGGTAGCTCCGTCGGCGTCGGTGACGAGGATAAGGAGGCAGCTGAACTGCTCCAGTTGGGGGAGTTCGCTGATGTCCGGCCTGTCGGGGATGAACCGCTTCCAGGACTGGTCAGGCGTGAGAAGGTAGATCACACCAAACTGGCCACTGATGCCGGCCGTGGCTGTCTCTGTGTCCTGCGTGGGGCCGCCATAGCAGACACTGTTCCATCCCTGCCCCAGGTTCACGCTCGTGAGGGCTGTGCCCGAGGTTTCCTGCTGCCAGGTGGCGTCGCTGCCCATGAGAATGAACAGCGAATCGTAGGGGCTGAGAACGGTGATTGTGCTGAGCTCCGGCCTGCCGGCGAACCATCGGTCGAACTGTTGATCGGGCCTCAAATGATAGAGAGCTACGACGCCGTTGAGTGCGTTGGCCAGAGCGGTCTCGACGGGCCGCTGTGGCCCCCTGTAGCACACAGCGTTCCAGCCGCGCACCAGCGAAACAGGGAACGTGTCCGGTGGAGGGGTGCCTGGGAACAGCTCCGGCCCGAAGCCAGCGAAGAGGGCATCGGCATCGCCTTGATAGGCGTCCGAGGTGATGCCTGCGACCACCGCGATGGGCTCATCGGAGGTGATGACCGCGGCTCCCTCAAAGTCCGCTGGCAACAGCGGGTCAGTGTGTTGGTCGAAGGTTCTGGAGCCCGTGACGCTGTCGCTGAAGCTCAGGGAGCCTCCGTCCAGCTCGTCGCTGTGGTAGGTGACTTGGATGTTGGCGGTACCGCCGCTGGCCACCTGAACCCGGAACAAGGAGTTCCAGCCAGCGGCATCGCCGAATGGGCCCTTCCAGCCGGAATCCTTGTAGACCACCGGTAGCCAAACGCTGGTGGAGGCCGTCGACTGGGGGATGCCCACGAAGGCCCCGAAGGAGGCTTTGTCCGGGAAAGCCGAGGCCATCGTCTGGACGACCGCCAGCGGCTGCTCACCAGTGATGATGGCCGAGCCTACAAAGCCATCGGGTAGCCCAAGCTCCTGGCCCTGGTCGATAACGGCGGAGGCCTGCATGGCAAAGGTCTTGTGAAACGAGCCGTCGGGCTCGGGAAGGCGCTCATCGCAGCAATAGGTGACGGTCACCTCGGTCATCTGGGTGGGGTCAGCGGCGCTAATGGCAAACTTGGTGTTCCAGCCGGTGTCCTCACCGAAGTTCTTGAACACCAGGGGCACCAGGACAGCGGTGGACAGGTCGCCTGCCCCGGAAGGATCCCACCCCAAGCCCTTGTAGGAGGCGAAGCTAGGCCGCCCGCTGTTGAAGATGTCAGCGCCGGCGGCCAGCAACGCAGCGGCGGCCGACTCTTCGTCGTTGCCCACCGTCTCGACGATGAGGGAGCCCTCGAACTGTTCGGGCAGTTCCTCAGTCATGTTGGCCTGGTTGCGTAGGATGGCGCCCCCTGCTGGTAGGGGCAACCCGCCGTCGGGGCACTGGGGGTCGGCCAGGGCATCGGCCCGCGGCTCGCTGAAGACCACCGTGCCGTCGTGGCTGCGATAGGTCATCTGCACGCAGGCGTCAGTGGCTGTGCTCGCGTTCTGAATGGCGAAGCGCGTGTTCCAGGCACCGTCGGGGCCGAAGCGACTGTAGATGAGTGGTAGGTAGATACGGTTGAAGCCGGCCGAGAGGCCGTCGTCGCCGCCCAGGGAGAGCACGTCTCCCTGTTCAATGTACTTGAGGATGACGCTTTTTATGGGCTGGTCCGCTGTGACCACGGCGGAGCCAGCGAAGCCGTGGGGCAGGTCGGGCTGCTCGGCCTGATCGAAGACGGCCGAGGCGCCGGGAGCGAGCTCGTCGAGCCTGTCCTGAGCGATGCGCACCCCATCGGGGTCGTAGTAGTCGACGATGACCGAAGCAGGGAACCGGCCGGCGTTCTGCACCCAGAAGGAAGTGTTCTCCACCCCCAGGGTGTAGGGCTGGCCAATGAGGGCGGCGGTAATGGAGTGATTAGTGAGTTCGGCCTTGAGGCCGCGAGGAAGACTGAGGATGACTAGAATCGCCAACAGCGACAGAAAAATACCCCCACCTGCCACTGCCCACAGCCACCACCTCATGGCCTACTACCTCCTCGCTCCACGCCTGAACTCAATGCCTTATCGTAGCCCGTGCCACGTTGGCAAGTCAATTCAGCGTGGCGGGCGTAGCTGGTGCAAGGGGGGTGAGCGATTCAGCCTACGCTTACCGCTTGGCGGAGCCGCCAGATCGTTGCTACTTCTTCTCCCATATGAACTCGCAGATGGGGTCGCCCTTGGGGATCGCCTTGGTGAGGACCCATCTGTATTGTGGATTGATAGCCTCGGCAATGCCGTCACATATGGGCTGGAAGGAGTAGCAAACATCAACAGGGAGGTTCTGCAACGGGCACGCCGTAACCTGTTTCACCACTCTGTCCGAACTGGCCTCCGTGGGCTTGCCCTCAACCCCTAGCACCTGCTCCTCCAGCAGGTGTGTGAGCGCGGAGAGGGCCAGGGCGTCGTTGCCTTTGATACCCAGCTGGGGCGCAATGGAGGCCATTTCTTTTCCCATCCGCTTGAAGTACGGGTAGATGATTTTGTGGGTCTCCTCCGACCCAAACCTGTCCACCATGGCTTGCATCAGCATCGCGGCGGCCCGACCCAAAAGAGCGACCGCCTGCTGGTGCGCCACCTCTGGAGCCAGCCGCGGCACCTGCACTTCGGCCATTGCCTTTCACATCCTTTCCCTATTCTTCTGCGGCATCATCATACCCTAGCCAGGGGATGTCAAGGTGCGCCCTGAGCTCAGGATGGGTAATTTTGGCTGAACCTATGGGCCGCCTCGGCGGATAAGGCCTTAGGCCCTGGGGGGGTTAAGCGACGGCGCGGATGCGGATGGAGTGGCCGCTGGCCTGCACCCGCGCCGCCAGCACACTCTGGGCTAGCCAGAGGTTGGTCTTCAGGTGCTCGGTCAAGGTAGGCGCGGAGCAGGGGTGCTCGCAGTGGCCGGCAGGTCTGCGGAGCACCCCTGCCAAAGGAATGAACCTCGATCTACATCAGTGGTGGCGATTTCCACACGGGCGGTGAGCGCTCCGTTCGAGCCACCACGGCCGTAAGCACAGAAAGGCTGAATATTCGGTTCATTTCCCCCTTCCTTATACGCTTGATAGGACCGTTGCTTCGCCGGTCCGTCCACTATCGCTGCCTGCTGTTGGCGAGCGCTGGCAGCTACACCCGCGATAAGCCTGGGTCGTGCTCCCTGTTCATTCCTTCAGAACAAAGGAATGGGAGGATAGCCAAGGCGGGTGTGGACGAAAAGGGGGTCATTGCTTCTGAGGCCGACGTCCCTTTTCTGTCACCTATTGCGGCAGTAGAAGACTATCACCTCCCTCCCGCTCTGCTGTTCAGGCCCCCGCCAGTGAGCGCGCGGAAACTCGCTGAACAGGTTCTCTGACACAGCAGTCCCTTGTCGGAAGTGCCCCATGAAGGAGCCAGCAGGGAGGGTAGAAACCACTGCCGCAAAGCCCAACGCCGCAATGGCTCTACGGCCATGCCTCGCAGGGCGAGCCGTCTTGGCCGACTTGCGGCGTTCGCAGATGCGACGTCGGACACTATGTCCCCACCTCCTTCGGCAGCCCGTCAGCCATAGCCTCTCGGCCTTAGGCCCGTAGCTTTGCGCCCCACCCTTTCGGGCGGTTTGCCTTTATCGGGAGTGTGGGCACTCCGCTCGATCTTGCCTGGTTAACATAACCAGGCTCCAAAAGTTAAGACATCGGCAGCGCCGATCTGTTACAGCGAGTTCACGTCGCCTTGGCGGAGTTGTTCGATCGGCCGTGAGTCCTGCGTGCTGGTGTTGCGGTGGCACCAGAGAGGATGAAAGTGGGGGCTATTGTTGGGGGAATTGGAATCTGAGTAGCGGTCGTGTGAGGGTGAAGTGGGCGGGGGGCCACGCCGGGTACTGCCTTGGCCTATGGCTGCTCGATCAGGAAGCGGCGCGCGGTCGGCTGCAGGGAGTTGTTAGACGGCGACTACGCCACACCGGTTCATGCATAGCCAACGTCCGGCGAAAGCGGGATGGTACTTGGCATGAAAGTCCCGCTCCCTCGGGCGATTTCGCGGCCATTCGAATCAACCAACACAGACTCCGCGACAAAGAAACGTCGGGAACGGTGGACTACTCGACCGGTCGCTTTCATTTCCCCTTCCGAAACGGGGTGAGTCAGGTACACGTTGAACGAGACGGTTACCACAAAGGCGTCGTCAACCAGTGAGTTGACCGCGAAAAAAGCGGCGTCATCGAGCGCCTTAAAATACACCAAGCCATGAACGGCACCGGCTGCGTGAAAGAAATCCGGGCGCACCGTGATAGTGACGTCTGCACGGCCCTCGCTCACTCGCATCGTGGGGGCGTAGTATTTGTTCACCGGTGCGGAAGCGTACATCCGCTCCAGCTTTCGGTAATGTTCCTCTTTGGTCAATTCTTGCCTCCTCCTACGGCCGGCCATTGCGGCCAGCAGCGCGTAGTGGCCAGCCGGTGGGCGAGAGCGGCGGCCGGTGTCGTCGCATCCGGCTACGCTGTTGCCCAGGTCTTGGGTTTGGTCGCGCCCTGGTGCGGCCCGATGGGGCCGGTGGCGGTCTCGCTCCTCGTTACTTGTAGCCTCTGTAAGGGCGACGGAACGCTTGGGCTATTGGTTCCGCCCTGGCGGCTTCTGCGTCGGGGCGAAGCCGTGTCGCATCAGGTTCTCGGTTACGGTGCGGGGCTCCATGAACTGCTTGAGGTAGTCGGGCCCACCGGCTTTCGAGCCGATGCCCGACATGGCGAAACCGCCGAAGGGCTGGCGCGCCACCATGGCGCCCGTGCAGCCGCGGTTGATGTACAGGTTGCCGACGCGAAAGTGCTCGCGGGCCAGCTCGATGTGGGAGCC
>DAOUDQ010000186.1:0-3612 GCA_034431045.1 Dehalococcoidia bacterium
CCCAAGCACGCCAAGCAGTACGCTCACCTGGCGGAAGATGTCCGCCGGGCCGTTGGCGAGTACCTGGCCGAGGTGGCAGAGGGCCGATTCCCCACCGAAAAGGAAAGCTTCATCATGGACGAGGCGGCCCTCTCTGAGTTGACCCACTTAGCCTAGACGAGAGCAGCTTCGGTCAGCCTTCGTCGCATCCCTGCCCGCCGGCCGGTAGGGATGCGGCTGACATTCGGTCAACATGCAAGTCGTAACCACAGTGGCGGAGATGCGTCGTGTGCGTACCCGCATGACGGGCAGCGTCGGCCTCGTCCCCACCATGGGCTACCTTCACGAAGGCCACCTCTCCCTGGTGCGCTGCGCCCGCGGCGACAACGAGCACCTGGTGGTCAGCATCTTCGTCAATCCCCCCCAGTTCGGCCCTCAGGAGGACTACCGGCGCTACCCTCGCGACCCCGAGCGTGACCTGCGCCTGCTGGAGCAGGAGGGGACAGACATTGTGTTCATGCCCGGCGTGGAGGAGATGTACCCCCCGGGCTTCGACGCCTGGGTGGAGGTGGGCCAATCGCTCACCGGCCGCCTGGAGGGGGCCTTTCGGCCCGGCCACTTCCGGGGGGTGGCCACGGTGGTGGCCAAGCTGTTCAACGTCGTGCAGCCGCAGCGCGCCTACTTCGGCCAGAAGGACGGCCAGCAACTGGCCGTCATCCGCAAGATGGTGGCCGACCTGAACATGGGGGTGGAGGTCGTGGCTGTGCCCACAGTGCGAGAGCCCGACGGCCTGGCCATGAGCAGCCGCAACGCCTACCTGTCGCCCGAGGAGCGGCGAGCGGCCGCCGTCCTCTGGCGGTCGCTTTGCCGCGCGCGAGAGCTGTTCGACGCCGGCGAGCGGCGAGCGGAGGTCATCCGCGGGGAGATGGAGGACGTGCTCGCCGCCGAGCCGCTGGCCAGGGTGGAGTACGTCAGCGTGGCCGACGCCCAGACCCTGGCCGAGCTGGAGACCATACAAGATCGGGCGGCGCTGGTGTCGCTGGCGGTGCGCATCGGCAGCACGCGGCTAATCGACAACGTGACGGTGGGGGACTAGGAGGTGACGAGCGTCTACCTAGCATCCGGCCCGTTGCCGGCCCGCGATGCGCGTTCCATGCGGCAGCATCGGGTTATGCCAGTGTCTTCGTCACCTTATCCGTCTCGCCGATGAGTTCCCGGACTTCATCGGCTGTAGGGTCTCGCTTCTTGTCGTGGCAGCACACGTTCCTCAAGTCGCTCAACCGCTGCACCTTCCGCCAGACTGGAATGTCAACCACGTCCGCTGCCTTCAGTGCTTCGTTCCAGTCTGAGATGCTTGGGTCTTTTTTGTGAACCTTGACGTTATGGTCGTGCGCAACGTTGCTGAGATGGCGCTCCAGTACTACGCCGGCGACCGCACCCGCAGCTCGTAAGTGGCCAGTCCGCAGCAACTCCGTTGCTGCATCCAGTTCGCTATCGAAGAGATCGGCCTGCACAACGCCGCGAAGATTGGCCAGGATATCCTTCAGCCTCGTTTCAGCCGATGCGAGAATGGCTATTTGCTGCTCCAGCTTGAAGCCAACAGCGGCCTCGTGGTCGAATGCGTCCTCGAGCTCCGCTGCAGGATAGTCTCGCTCCTGAGCACGAACGCCGAGCAGGAAGTCGTTGATGCCGTACGATAGCGCGGACATGTCTTTCGCAGACTTGCGATCGGCCCGGTAGAGGCCTGCGAACTCGTCCAGCCGGTCGGGCAGGAGTTGTCGAACTACCGCGAGCGCGCGCGTATACCACGCTTGGTACTCAGCGAGCGCCGTTAGGCTCCGCTTCTCCAGGAAGACCAGGAGCATCTGCCGCCCTGCTTGTACAAGCGCCTTGAGCTCAGGCTCGATGTTCGCGCCACGCCCTCCCATCTGTACTTCGCCGCCCCCTCGTGCATCGCCGTGAATAGCTGGACCTCTTCGGTTCGTTTGCGCTTGGGTGCAGGCCCAGCTTTGGCGCCCGTAATCGCTCCCGCTCTTTACGCTGACAACATTGTAGCGACCAATGTTGATGGCGTCAACAGCCTCCGGCAGGGCATCCTCAGCTCCCTTTGACCGCCTTCCCGCCTCGATGCTAGAATAGGGCCGAACCTTCGCTTGCTCCGCCGCTCGCGGTGAGCCCTTTTCCGCTCGTGGTGAGCCTGTCGAACCGTGAGTTCCTTCGACAAGCTCAGGATGAGCGGGGACAAGCCAACTACGGAGGCCCAGCATGGGAGGCCACTCGCACTGGTCCCAGGTCAAGCGCCAGAAGGGCGCCAGCGACGCCAAGCGCGGCCAGATCTTCACCAAGCTCGGCCGCGAGATCATGATCGCCGCTCGCGAGGGCGGCGGCGACCCGGAGATGAACCCTCGCCTGCGCCTGGCCCTGGCCAAGGCGCGGGACAACAACATGCCGGCCGATACCATCGAGCGGGCCATCAAGCGGGGCACCGGCCAGCTCGAGGACGCAAAGCAGCTCATCGACGCCACCTTCGAGGGCTACGGCCCGGGCGGCGTAGCCATCATGGTGGATGTCCTCACCGATAACCGCAATCGCGCCGTGTCCAGCCTGCGCACCACATTCTCCCGCGGCGGCGGCAGCCTGGGAGAGAGCGGCTGCGTGGCCTGGCAGTTCGAAAGCAAGGGCCTGATCCTCATCGAAGCTTCCGATAGCGACCCAGAGGAGATCGCCCTGATGGCCATCGACGCCGGCGCCGAGGACGTTGAGATCGAGGACAAGCGGGTCGAGGTGCACACTGCCCCTGAGGGCCTGGAGAAGGTGCGAAGCAGTCTGGGGGAGATGGGGGTGGAGGTGGTCTCGGCTGAGCTGTCTATGATCCCCAAGAGCACCATCAGCCTGGACGACAAGCAGGCAGGGCAGGTGCTGAGGCTGCTGGACACCCTGGAAGAACTGGACGACGTTCAGCGGGTGTACTCCAACGGCGACTTCCCCGATGAGGTGCTGGTGGAGTACGCTAGCCGCTGAGGAACGGCCTTTTTCATCGCCACTGTGGTCACCCTTCTCCCCAAGCCGCTGCCCTCTGGGCTATTGATCCTGGGCATCGACCCTGGCCTCTCCACCACCGGCTACGGCCTCGTCCTGCTGCGCGAGGATCGACCTCAGGCGGTGGCCTACGGGGCGCTGAAAATACAGAAGGGGCGGCGGCCTCTGCCCGAGCGCCTGCGCCAGATCCACGATGGCATTGCCGGGGTGATCGCCGACTGGCAGCCGGCCGAGGTGGCAGTAGAGGACTTTCTCGTCGGGAACGTGCGGGCGGCGGTGGCCATCGGCGAGGCGCGGGCGGTGGCCCTGCTGGCGGCGGCCCAGGCCGACCTGCCGGTGTTCCAGTACCAGCCGGCCCAGGTCAAGCAGTTCGTCACCAGCTACGGCGGCAGCCAGAAGGTGCAGGTGCAGGAGATGGTGCGCCTTCTCCTGGGCCTGGCCGAGGCCCCCGAGCCAGCGGACGCCGCCGACGCCCTCGCTGTGGCCCTCTGCCACTGCTACCAGCGGCGGCAGGAGGGGCTGGAGCGTCCATCTGGGTAGGGAGAGCATGAGATGATCTCTCATCTGCACGGGATACTGCGCAAGAAGAACGAC
>DAOUDQ010000187.1:0-2486 GCA_034431045.1 Dehalococcoidia bacterium
GGAAACGTGTAGGAGACGTAAGCCTCCCGCAGGATGTAGGCGATACCCAACCCCATTATAACCACCCCGAGCATCATCAGCGCCAGCCAGCGCTTGATGTGCATGCCCGGGTATAGCCACTTAAGGAAATCAGCGTCTCGGAGACGATTCATGCTTCCCTAATTAATAACGCAAGTTAACCACAAAGGTTTTACCCACCCCCCGCCAACTTCTGTCGCAGGATCTCGTTCACCAGACCTGGATTGGCGCGACCGCGCGTCTCTCGCATCATCTGCCCTACAAGGAACCGTAGTGCCTCTTGCTTTCCTGACTGATAGTCTCTCACCGCCTTGGCGTTGGCCGCAAGTACCTTTTCCACCGCTGCTGCCAACTGATCCGAGGCGCTGATCTGAGTGAGCCCTGCCTCCTCCACGATCTGGCGCGGCGATTTTCCTGTTTGGAACATCCCCTCGAACACCGTCTTGGCGATCTTACCGCTGATGATACCACTGTCGATCATGTCCAGCATCTGGCCGATGTGCTGTGGCTTCACCAGGGCGTCGTCGATCTCCATGTTGGCGGCGTTGAGGAGACGGGCGAAGTCACCCAGCATCCAGTTGCTGACTGCCTTGGTCTGTTGCCTGACCTTGGTCTCTCCCTCACCCGCCAGCGAGGTCAGGCACTTCTCGAAGAACTCGGCCTTGGCCCGCGTCTCCGTCAGGAGGTTCACCTCGTACTCCGTAAGGCCGTACTGGTGGATGAAGCGCTCCTTCTTGGTGTCGGGTAGCTCCGGCATGCGGCCGCGAATACCCTCCACCCACTGGCGGGCGAGGGTTAGCGGCGGCAGGTCCGGTTCGGGGAAGTAACGGTAGTCGTGAGCGTACTCCTTTGTTCGCTGAGAGACCGTGCGTCCCTCCTCCTCGACCCAGCCGCGCGTCTCCTGCTCGATGCGGCCGCCCGCTTCCACCACCTGTCGCTGCCGTTCCACTTCATAGGCCAGGGCCCTGTAGACAGCACGGAAGCTGTTCATGTTCTTCACTTCTACCTTACCCAGGAACTCCTGGCTGCCTCGCGGGCGGATGCTTACGTTGGCATCGCAACGAAACTGACCCTCCTCCATGCTGGCCGTGCTCACGCCCAGGTACTGGAGGATCTGGCGCAGCTTGATCAAATACTGGCGGGCCTCCTCCGGCGAGCGCAGGTCGGGCTCGCCGACGATCTCCATCAGAGGCACGCCAGCGCGATTGACGTCCACCAGGCTGTAGGTCTCCCCCGCCTCGTTCTGAACGTGGACCAGGCGAGCGACATCCTCCTCCAGGTGGACGCGCGTGATGCCAACCCGTTTCTTCTTGCCGTCTATGTCGATCTCCAGCCAGCCGTCGTGGGAGAAGGGCATGTCGTACTGAGAGATCTGGTAGCCCTTCATCAGATCGGGGTAGGGGTAGTTCTTGCGATCGAAGCGGGAAAGCTCAGCGATCTGGCAGTTGAGAGCGAGAGCGGTCATGATCGTGTACTCTACCGCCTGCCGGTTGATGACCGGCAGGACGCCAGGCATGCCCAAGCAGACGGGGCAGACGTGGGTGTTGGGGGGAGAGTCGGCATAATCGGCGCTGCAGGGGCAGAACATCTTGCTCTTGGTGAGGAGCTGAGCGTGCACCTCCAGGCCGATTACGGTCTCGTACTCAGTAGCAACGGTGGTCATAAGCAAATCGCACGCTAGTATAACAGTGGAGGCTCCTAGGGGCAAGGCTACGGCGATAGCGCTGGTGCCGAGGGCGGGATTCGAACCCGCACGAACCTGGCGGTTCAGCGGATTTTAAGTCCGCCGCGTCTACCGATTCCGCCACCTCGGCACTTCTGTATCTGAAATCCCTCACCAGATAGTCGCCTGTATCGCCGAGTCCGCTAAAGCACTGGCGCCGCTATCCTGGCGGCTGCTGCTAACCTGCCTGTAGATGACGGCTGCCTGCGTCATGGCTCTTTGCTCCCCTCCAGTGAAAACGTGGAGGGAGCCTGTGGTCGGCAATACCACCATACGCTACCCGTGCCAGAAACGATGAAGAAATCGACCCTATCCGGCCCGCACTGCATGCAGGCTTGGTACTTGTTATCGTCTATCTCGGAATGTCGCAGCCTCGTAATGGTGGCAAACTCGTGGCAAATGTCGTGCTTGTCCTTGTAGGAAACCGCCTCCCATCCTCTAGGTTGCACAGTGGCCCCTCCGCCACCATCCCCGCCGTCATCACTGCAAGCGACTAATCCCGTCAACCCAGCTAGGGCTATGATGACAACTGCCATGCTGGCCAGGACGGACTTCAACATGGCTCGACCCCCTTCCGCCGTTGCCCTGGAATACAAAACTCAGAACTCGGGCAGGCCCCGCTGTTCTGAGTCGCCTTGCCTGTCTTGGAGGCGACGGGCGGATTCGAACCGCCGATCAGGGTTTTGCAGACCCCTGCCTTAACCACTTGGCTACGTCGCCCTGGAGCGGAAGACGGGATTCGAAC
>DAOUDQ010000188.1:0-3450 GCA_034431045.1 Dehalococcoidia bacterium
GTCTTGCCCAAGATGACGTTGATAGCCAGGCGGACTAGGGGCACGCCTGTGACCTTGGAGATGAAAGGCACGGTGCGGCTGGCCCGCGGGTTCACCTCTAACACGTGTATGGTGGACCCGCTAGCAGAGTCGTCGGGCATGATGACGTACTGCACGTTCATCAGGCCGCGAACCCGCAGGGCGCGGCCGATGCGCTGAGTGTAGTCCACGATGGTCTCTATTTCAGCCTCCGACAGGCTAATGGGCGGGTACACCGCCATGGAATCGCCCGAATGCACGCCCGCCCGCTCGATATGCTCCATGACGCCGGGGATGAGCGTGTCTTGACCATCGCAGACAGCGTCCACCTCGACCTCACGCCCCTCGAGGTATTTGTCGATAAGGATAGGCTTTCCGCCACCCACCTGCACTGCCTCGCGCATGTAGCGGCTCAGCTCGCCGGCTCCCTGAACGATCTCCATCGCCCGCCCGCCGAGGACGTAGCTGGGGCGGACGAGGACGGGGTAGCCGATGGCCTGAGCAGTGACCAAAGCGTCCTCGACGCTCGTGACCGCCGCCCCCGGCGGCTGAGGGATGCCCAGGCGGGAGATGAGGTCCTCGAAGCGTCCCCGATCCTCGGCGATGTCGATGGCCTCGGCGCTGGAGCCCAGGATGGGCATCGCCGCTCGCGCCAGGGGGTCGGCCAGGTTGATGGCTGTCTGGCCGCCAAACTGGACGATGGACAGAGGCGACTGGCCGTCATTCAACGCCTCGTTCTCCAGGATATCTCGCACTGCCTCGGCGTCCAGGGGCTCAAAGTACAGGCGATCGCTGGTGTCGAAGTCGGTGGACACGGTCTCAGGGTTGGAGTTGGCCATGATGGCCTTGACGCCGGCTGCCTGGAGCACCCAGGCGGCGTGCACGCTGCAATAGTCGAACTCAATGCCCTGGCCTATGCGGATGGGCCCGCTGCCGATGACCAGGGCCTTCTCGCCGGGCAGGGGCTCGGCCTCGTTCTCCTCCTCGTACGTGCTGTAGAAGTAGGGCGTCTGGGCCTCGAACTCGGCGGCACAGGTGTCGACCATCTTGTACACGGGGCGAATGCCCGCCTGCTGGCGCAGCTCGCGCACCTGCTCCGGCAGGCGGTCGGCCAGGATGCCGATGTTTTCATCGGGGAAGCCCAGGCGCTTGGCTTGGCGCAGGAGGTCGGGCGTCAAGGGCTCGGCCAGCAGGCGGCGCTCCATGGCCACGATGTTGTTCAACTTGAGGAGGAACCAGGGATCGATGCCGGTCGCCCGGGCGATTTCTTCCGGCGGGATGTCGCGGCGCAAAGCGGCCGTCACCGCCCACAGGCGCTGGTCGGTGGCCTCCCTCACCCACTGCAGGGGGTTCTCGTCCCGCCAGCTTGGGTCCTCCCACAGAAGGGAGCGGGCGCCTACCTCCAGGGAGCGTACCGCCTTCTGCAAGGCCCCCTCGAAGGAGCGGTCGATGGCCATGACCTCGCCGGTGGCCTTCATCTGGGTGCCCACCCTGCGTTCGCCCAGGGGGAACTTGTCGAAGGGCCAGCGCGGTATCTTCACCACCAGGTAGTCCAGGGCCGGCTCGAAGGCGGCGGTGGTCTTGCCGGTCACCCGATTGGGGATCTCGTCCAGGCGCTTGCCCACGGCGATCTTGGCGGCCACGCGGGCGATGGGGTAGCCGGTGGCCTTGGAGGCCAGGGCGGAGCTGCGCGACACGCGCGGGTTGACCTCGATGACGTAGTAGGGGGCGGCCGAGGCGTCCTGCCACTGCCAGTCCACGACCTCCGGCCGCGGGGCCAGGGCGAACTGGATGTTGCAGCCACCCTCGACGCCCAGGGCGCGGATGATCTTCAGGCTGGCGGTGCGCAGCATCTGGTACTCTTTGTCGGTCAGGGTCTGGCTGGGGGCGACCACGATGCTGTCGCCGGTGTGGACGCCCATCGCGTCGACGTTCTCCATGTTGCAGACGGTGATGCAGTTGTCGGCAGCATCCCGCATCACCTCGTACTCGATCTCCTTCCAGCCTAGAAGGCAGCGCTCGAGGAGCACCTGGTGGATGGGGCTGGTTCGCAGGCCGCCGGAGACGATGTGCTCCAGGTCGGCCATGGTGTGGGCGACGCCGCCGCCGGTGCCTCCCAGGGTGTAGGCGGGACGCACCACCAGCGGCAGGCCAAGCTCGCGGGCCACCCGACGGGCCTTGCCGAGGCTGGTGACGGTCTCGCTCTCAGGGACAGGCTCGCCGATCTCCCTGAGCATGTCCTTGAAGAGCTGGCGGTCCTCCGCCTTGCGGATGGACTCCACAGGCGTGCCCAGAAGGCGCACACCGTTGTGGCCCAGCACGCCGGCGTCGGCGGCGGCCACCGCCAGGTTGAGGCCGGTCTGCCCGCCCAGGGTGGGCAGGAGGCCGTCGGGGTGCTCCCGCTCGATGACGCGGGCCAGCACCTCCACGGTAAGGGGCTCGATGTAGACGATGTCGGCGATGCCCTCGTCGGTCATGATAGTGGCCGGGTTGGAGTTGACCAGGACGGTGGTGACGCCCTCCTCGCGCAGAGAGCGGCAGGCCTGGCTGCCGGAGTAGTCGAACTCCGCCGCCTGGCCGATGATGATCGGCCCCGAGCCGATGATCAGCACCTTATTGGGCTTGGTCATCTACTTCCCCACCTGGCTCGCGGATGTCCACCACCAGGAGCGTGAGGGCAGCCACCCCCGCCAGCAGCAGGAGCGGCGCGTAGGGCACCGAGATGTCGAACTGCACGCTTGCCACGATTATGCACAGCAGCCCCAGAGCGCCCAGGGCGACGCGTCGGGCCAGCCGTGGCCAGCCGCTGGTCGGCCGGGCCACGATGAGCGCCGACGCCGCGGACAGCACGCCGGCGACGGCCGCCAGCAGGCCGAAGGCGAACACCCACCGGCCACCGTCGCCCCCGGCAGCCAGGCCGAAGCCCATGGCCGCCAGCCCGCCGAGCACGAGGGGCACCGCCAGCGCCGCGAGAGCCCGCACGGCTATCGTGCGCACTGTGCGCTCCCTCCTGCGGACGGCGGGATAGTGGTCGGAGCGCCGGAGAGCCTAGCCATCTGCTATACAGACCCTGCGCCTTGTCGGCTGAGGCGACGCGCGACTAGATGGTACGCTATGAAGGCCCCAACCATCTCCGAGGGAGGCCAGCCGAGACCCACGGGAATCCCCGCCACAAGCGTACCAACCAGACCAGGCACGCCGAGCAACGACCAGCGCGCCCTTAGGAACGCTTTTCCCAACAGCACCCAGCTCACACCGCCCAGCACGACTCCCCCAAGACAAGCCCCTGTGGCCAGGAAGAACCCAGCCAGAACCATCAAGACAGGGCCATCCCCAGACTCGTGGTCACCCTCCGGCGAAGTCAAGATAGCGAGAGTCAGGATAACAAGGAAAACGCAAAATGCCATGTGCCATACCGCCATACCCTGCAGC
>DAOUDQ010000189.1:0-9213 GCA_034431045.1 Dehalococcoidia bacterium
GATCCCAGCGGTCGCTCCTGGTATCAGGAGGCGGGTGTTGGGATGGGCGAGGCGTTGATGATCGCCAGCAACAAGGCTGCCTATACCCTGAGCGACCGCGGCACCTACCTGCGGCTCAGCGAACGGGTGAGCCTGGAAGTACTGATGGAGGGCGACCCGAAGCTGCTCAACATCTACCATGTGATCCGGGTCAATCCTGAAAGGCACAGCGGCCTCAAGGTCGAGGGGGCCAAAGCGTTCGCCGACTTCCTGGTGTCGCCCGAGACCCAGGAGATGATCGGCACCTTCGGCGTCGAGGAGTTCGGCCAGCCCTTGTTCTTCCCGGCCGCCGGACAGGACGAGGGGACGCTGGGCCAGTAGCGAGAGGAGGGGGGAGATGGAGCTTCTCTGGGAGGGTATACGGGAGGGTTTTCGCCTTCTTTTCACCGGCAACCGCGAGGTCATCGAGATCACCCTTCGTTCGCTGCTGGTATCGGGCTCCGCCATCCTCATCGCCCTGGTCATTGGGGCGCTGGCTGGATACTTCCTGGCCATGCAGAGGTTCTGGGGGCGCAACTTTGTCCTCAGCCTGGTGAACACCGGCATGGGCCTGCCGCCGGTGGTGGTGGGCCTGTTTGTAGCCATCATGCTCTGGCGCAGCGGTCCCCTGGGCCTCCTGGGACTCCTGTACACGCCTGGCGCTATGGTCATCGCTCAAGCCATCCTGGCGACGCCCATCGTTACTGGCTTCACCGTCGCCTCTATCCAGAGCCTTCACCCCAAGCTGCGGCTGCAGATCATGGCCCTGGGCGCTTCTCGCTGGCAGACCCTCTGGCTCCTCCTGCGAGAGGCTCGCCTGCCCCTTTTAGCGGGGGTCATGGCTGGCTTCGGGGCGGCCATCTCGGAGGTGGGCGCCTCCCTGATGGTGGGCGGCAACATCAGGGGGGAAACGCGCGTCCTTACCACCGCTACCGTCCTGGAGACGGGCAAGGGCAACTTCGAGCTGGCCATCGCCCTGTCGGTGGTGCTGCTGATCCTTGTCTATGCGGTGAACCTGGTTCTTACCTCCGTCCAGCAGCGGCAGCGGCCCGCCTAGGTTAGCCCGCGGCCGCTTTATGCCGTAGAATAGAAGCACCCCAAATCGAAGGCTATGGCGACATGCCCGAAGTCAAGCTGGCGGTACGAGACGTGCTGGTGCGGAGGGGCGGATGCGCCATCCTCTCCGTCCCCCATCTGGAGGTATGGGCCGGCGAGGTGCTGGCGGTGGTCGGCCCTAACGGCGCTGGCAAGAGCACCCTACTCCAGGTGATGGCCCTCTTGGAGCGACCGGCCGCTGGCGATGTCTTCTTCGACGGCCGCCAGGTGGAGGGCGACCGCTTGCCCTATCGCCGGCGCATGGCCGTGCTGTTCCAGGAGCCGCTGCTTCTGGACACGTCGGTGGAGAAGAACGTGCGCTCGGGCCTGTCGCTGCGAGGCTTGCCCCGCAGTGAGCAAGCCCGACGGACGGCCTACTGGTTGGAGCGCCTGGGCATCGCTCACCTGGCCCGCCGCGCCGCTCGCAGCCTGTCGGGAGGCGAGGCCCAGCGGGCGAGCCTGGCTCGCGCCCTGGCCCTGGAGCCGGAGGTGCTGCTTCTGGACGAGCCTTTCGCCGCCCTCGACCCGTCCATGCGGGAGTCTTTCCTCAACGACCTTGAGGGCATCCTACGCCAGGGTCGGCTGACCACCGTGTTCGTGACCCACGACCGCGCGGAGGCTCTGCGTCTGGGCGACCGGGTGGCGGTGATGATGGGCGGCAGCATACGCCAGGTGGGGACGGCGGCGGAGGTGTTCGCTGCGCCGGTAGACGAGGAGGTGGCGGCCTTTGTGGGCGTGGAGACTATCGTTCGCGGACGGCTGCAGTCTCTGACCGATGGCCTGGCGACGATCGACGTGGGCGGTGCAGCCGTCCAGGCCATGGTACCCAGCCTCGATTCCGGGGGCGAGGTCCTGGTCTGCCTCCGGCCCGAGGATGTGGTTCTGGAGCCCGCCGGGCTCGACAGCCATCCGACCAGTGCTCGCAATCACCTGCGGGGGACTGTCCGCCGCGTAACGACGGTCGGCGGTCAGGTACGGGTGGTGCTCGACTGCGGCTTCCCTCTGGTGGCCCTTATCACCAAGCAATCGCTGGAGGAGATGGGCCTAGGGGTGGGCGACGAGGTGGTGGCCTCCTTTAAGGCCACCGCCGTGCACGTCATACCGCGTAGCTAAGCCTGACGCTGCCGCCGATGGCTCGCGCCCAGGAGCCCCAACATCTCCAGGCTGTTGCTGATGATCCCGTCTACGCCCAGCTCTAGTAGCTCGTGGGCCCGCCAAAGGTCATCTACCGTCCAGGTGTAGATGGTCATCCCCAGGCCCTTCAACCGTTCGATCAGGGGCCCTTCTATTAGCGACTGGTGCAAGCAGATACGGCGTATGGGGTCGCGCTCCAGCATCGCCTGGAAGGCCTCCAGGTGGTCGGCGCTGTCAATGGAGTAGTGAACCTTCAGGTGAGGAGCGGCTGTGCGCAGGTGCCCCAGGAGAGGCCAATTCTGGCCGCAGATGGTTGCCTGCTCCTCCATGCCCATGCGCCCGAGCATTTCTGCCAGGGCCTGGGCCAAGGCCTCTTCTCGGTCTCCATATTCGCCCTTGAGGTCCAAAAGCAAGCCTCGCCTGTCCTTGGCCCTGGCCAGGACCTCCTCCAAGGCCAAGGGGTTGCGCTCCAGCGCTATGTACCATCTCCACAGGGGGAGCCGCCACGCGTGTTCGCTCTTGAGGTGCAGGCAGGCCTTCCGGTCGACGAGGACGGGTAGGCGTCCCACTTTGTGCTCGTGGCGAACAGCCATCTTGCCGTCCAGGAACCAGACGTCGGCCTCGACGAGGTCTACCGGCCCGATGAGGGCGCGGGACAGCCGCCGACGGCTGTTGCCAAAGCCGTGGGCTATCCGCACTGGTCCATTGCTTGTGGATGCCATGCTCTAGTTGACGGGTCCGCTCCGGTGGCGGCGCAGGAAGTCGAGGACGATGGCGTTGGACTCCTCGGCGCACTCCACCAGATAGCCGTGGCCAGCCTTAGGCAGCACCACCAGCTCGGCGTTGGGGATGCGTTCGGCCAAGATGCGAGAATTCTCGGCCGGCACGATCTTGTCTTCGCTGCCGCTGATGATGAGAGTGGGGCAGCGGATCTGGGGTAGCCTATCGTAGGCCTTGTGGCGCACGGCGGCCTGCACCTGCCGCCCGAAGGCATCGGGCGGCGGGCGAAGCTCGGCTTCGGCCAGGGAACGGGCGATGAGCTCCTGCCGCTTGCGGGCGGTGAACTCATCGCTATACAGGAGCGGTAGGCCCTTCTCCGCCGCTTCCTCAGGGCTGAGGGTGTTGAGGGAAGCCATGAGGGTGAGGTGCTCGGGGGAGGCAGCGACGGCCTGACGGCCGCCGCAACTGGTGGAGCCCAGTAGCAGTGCCCGCACCCGCTGGGGGTAGCTCAAAGCCAGCTCCTGGGCGATGAGCCCACCCATCGACTGGCCGTAGACGTGGGCGGAGGCGATGCCCAGGGCATCCATGAGGCCGGCCGTATCGTCGGCGAACAGGCGTATGGTGTAGCGCGTGGCCGGCTTGTCGCTGCGGCCGGAGCCGCGGTTGTCGAAGGCGACGACCTGGAACTCGCGGCTGAAGGTGGGGATCTGCATGTCCCAGCCGTGGGTATTAGCTCCCAGGCCCATGATCACCACCAGGGGCTCCCCCTGGCCGTACACCTCATAATAGAGGTGGATGTCGTTGACCTTGACCTTGGGCACGCTATTCGTCCTTCATCTGGGTTGTGGGTGGCGGCGAAAGGGCCATGACAAGAAGCCGCCGAAGGCCTATTGTAATCGATTCCGAGGCGGGTAAGCGAGGCCCGGCGTCCTTCGCAGGACTCAGTGGGGACAGATGCGTTCAGGGACGAGGTTCGGGTTGGCGTAGCCGTAGTCCCAGGCCGCATTGAACTCCTGACGGTACTCCTCGACGAAGGCGGCCAAGGCCGCGGTCAAGCCAGCCACAACGGGGCAGGTCAAGGCAAGTCGAAGACGGCTGGTAGCATGCACGGCGGCAGTATATCAGGGAAGTCGCAGGTTCTGCTAGGAGAAGAGGGCCTTCCGGTACTGACGCGCTCGCCTGGCCAGCGGCCGCATCTCCTTGGGGGCGAACACGCCCTCCTCGGTGATGAGGGCCGTCACCAGGCGGGGCGGAGTCAGGTCGAAGTAGACGGCGGGAATGGTTAGCCCAGGCGCCCTTTCCTCCGGCGCCTGTTGAACGGCCCCTGGTCGACCCGGCGCAACCTTGAGGGTTTCCGTTGCCACATAGAAGGGAATGCGGGCGTTTCGGGCAAGGAGAGCCAGGGCGCACGTGCCCACCTTGTTGACCACGGCGCCGTTGGCGAAGACGGTATCGGCGCCCACCAGCACTGTCGCGGCCTCCGGTATGAAGGCTGCCGCCTGGGCGTCGCTGATCAGGGTCACTGTTACGCCCAGGCGGGCTAGAAGACGGGCGGTAGTTCTCCCCTCGTTCAGGGGAGCTGATTCGGTGACGATGATCGGCGCCCCCTTGGGTGCCAGGCGCTCCAGGACGGCGAAGGTCGTCGCTGAATAGCTGTGGGTCATGATCGCGCCCCGGGGCAGGGTTCCTTCGGCGTGGCGGACAATACGGCGGGTGGCTTTGTGCCAGCTATCGACTATCTGTTGGGCTTGGGCCAGCGCCGCCCGCCGCATGGCAGGCAAGCCGCCCGGCGCCTTCTCGCCAGCGGCCAGGACGACGGTGCCGACGGCGTTGCTCACAGCGGCCATGCTCGGTTGGGCCTCGGCTAGAGCCGTGGCCACTTCTGTGAGGCAAGAGAGGAATTCTGCCGCGGTCTGGGCCGGGCAATCCCCGAGCGAATGGGCGAGCACGTTGACGGCATCGCGGGCCAGCCAGCCGGCGCCGTGGGTGCGATCCTGGCTGATGCTCTCGATGGCCTGGGATACCCGAGGGCTGAGAGTGGTCATGGCCGTCGCAGAGGGTATACCCGCATGAGGGTCTCCGCCAGCTGAGGCACGGTCTCGTAGCGGAAGATCTCCTTCGGCCGGATCCAGCGGGTTTCGATGTGCTCCCAGTCCGCCCGTATCCTGGCGGGCTCTCTGACCTCGAAGAGGAAGGGGTGCACTATCCACCGCCGCTCGGCTTCGGCGTCCACCACCTCCAGGGGCTCGCCCGTGCGCAATAGCTGCACGTCCTCCCTGGTCAGACCTGTCTCCTCCTCTATCTCCGTGTAGGCCTGGGTCAGGGGGTCGTTTTCCTCTATATAGCCGCTGACGCCCGCCCAGCGGCCTCGGTAGGTGCTCACCTGCTGGCTGCGCCGCAGCAGAAGGATCTCATCGTCGCCGCCACTACGGCGCAGGAGGAAGCAGGTGACGACCTTCGCCTGCCTCATCACGCCCTCAGGGGCAGTATACGCCGCCTGTCCAGATGGGTGCTATACTTCGGGGGCAGGGAGCAGCAGTGTCTACGGGAGAGCTGCCGGAGCTGATTCGAGGGCTGCTGGAGCCAGCCGCCTATCCCTACGCCGTGGGGAAGGTCGAGCTGGTGCAGACCCACATCTCCTACGTCCTGCTGGCGGGCGATTTCGTCTACAAGATCAAGAAGCCGGTGGACTTCGGTTTCCTGGACTTCACCACCTTGGCCAAGCGGCGCTACTACTGCCGCCAGGAGGTCATCCTCAACCGCCGTCTGTGCCCGCAGGCCTACCTGGGGGTGGTGCGAGTGGCTTGGCAGGGCGGGCGTCTTTGTCTGGAGGGGCGAGGCAGGGCCGTGGAGTACGCCGTGAAGATGCGTCGCCTGCCAGCCGATCGCATGATGGACAGCCTGCTGGCGGCGGACAAGGTATCGCCGACCATGGTCGAGGCCGTGGCCGAGCGGCTGGCCGACTTCCACGCTCGTGCTGCTACCAGCCCGGCCATCGCCCGCTACGGAGCGCGGGCCATCCGCATCGCCTGGCAGGAGAACTTCGACCAGTGGACGCCCTTCATCGGCGATACCATAACGGCAGAGCAGGACCGCTACCTGCGCGCCTACGTTCGCTCCTTCTTCGTCCGCCAGCGGCCCTTGCTGGAGGGGCGCGTTCAGCAGGGGCGCATCCGCGACTGCCACGGCGATGTCCGCTCCGAAAGCGTCTGCTTCGTCGATGGCATCTGCATCTTCGATTGCATCGAGTTCAACCGCCGATTTCGCTACACGGACGTGGCGGGGGACATCGGCTTTCTGGCCATGGACCTGGACTTCCACGGCCGGCCCGATCTGGCGGACGCCCTGGTGCAACGCTACGCCCTAGCGGCGGCCGACCCCGAGGTTCTGAACGTCATCGACTTCTACAAGTGCTATCGGGCCTGCGTACGCGGCAAGGTGGAGAGCTTCAAGCTGGACCAGGCGGAGGTCAGCGCTCAGGAGAAGGAGCAGGCCCGCTCGGCGGCTCGCCGCTACTTCCGCCTGGCCTGCCAGTACGCGGTTGAGCAGCCGCCGCCTCTCCTTCTCATCACCTGCGGCCTGGTGGCCACTGGCAAGACGGTGCTGGCCCAGGCCCTGGGCGAGGCCGCGGGCATGGCCGTCATCTCTTCTGACATGGTGCGCAAGGAACTGGCCGGCCTTGCACCGCAGGAGCGTCGCTTCGAACCCTTCGGCAGGGGCATCTACTCGCCGCGCTTCACCCAGCGCGCCTACAAGGCCCTGCTGGAGCGAGCGCGCCTGGCCCTGGCCGAAGGGCGGTCGGTGATTGTCGATGCCACCTTCGCCCAGCGCCGCCATCGCCAGCGGGCGAGAGAGCTCGCTCAGGCGATGGGCGCCCGCTTCCTGTGCCTGGAGTGCTGGGCCGAGGAGGAGATGGTTCGCCACCGGCTGGAGGAGCGCTTGCGGGCCGGGCGCGACGCCTCCGACGCCCGCTGGGAGATCTACGGGGCCCAGAAGCACGTTTTCGAGCCGGTGGGAGAGCTGCCGCCCGATGAGCACTTGGTGGTGGACTGCGGCCGGCCCCTGGCCCAGTGCCTGGAGGAGGCCCGCCGAGAGCTGGAGCGGCGACTAGCCCCTCCGTCTCACTAGGTCAGGCTCTCTAAGGCCTTGCTGAAGAGGTCGGCGTGCGACTTCTCCACCCTGGCTAGGCTGTCGAACCACTTGGCCAGCTCCTGGAAGCCCTCATCGCGAGCAACCTCGGCGAAACCCGGATACATCTGGGTAGCCTCGTAGGTCTCGCCCTCATAGCACGACGTCAGGTTCTGACGGCTGCTACCGATGGGGACGCCAGTTATCGGATCGGCCACCTGCTTGAGGAAGCGCATGTGACCGAAGGCGTGACCGGTCTCGTGCTGAGCGACCTCGCGGAAGAACTCGGCCACCTCAGGATGGCCCTCGCTGTCGGCCAGGCGAGCGAAGTAGAGGTAGCGGCGGTTTGCCTGCGCCTCGCCGGCGAAGGCGGCCTTCAGGTTCTCGAAGGTCTTGCTGCCTCGCAAATTCTTATTTGCCATCGTTCTCGCCTCCTTCGGTGTTCACTTCTGTTCGTCACGTTTCGACAGCCGGTTTTGGTATTGGGTGACGGAAATGAGGGAAGATAGAGGCTCAGACTCCCGTCGAGCCGTGGCCCCCCGGGCCGCGCTCCGTCTCTGATAGGGCCTCCACCTCCGCGACGGGCAGGTCGGCCCAGCGGCCGATGACCAGCTGGGCGATGCGGTCGCCGTGGCGGATGGTGTATGAATCGAGGGTGCCGAAGAGGTACATGGCGACCAGCACCTCTCCCCGGTAGTCGCTGTCGATGGTGCCGAAGGCGACGCCTACCCCCTTGGCCGACAGGCCGGAGCGGGGCCGCACCTGGGCGTCGTAGCCCGGCGGCACCTCGATGGCGATGCCGGTGGGCACCAGGACAGGGTCTCGCCCCAGCTCGATGGAGCCGGTCTCCTCGACGCAGGCGAACAGGTCGAGGCCGGTGGAGCCAGGGGTGGCCCGCTGGGGAAGCCTGGCTCCCGGCTGCAATCGCCTTACCTTGAGGGTGAGTGCCCCTTCAGCCATAGTTCAAAGCTCAGCTCGTCGCCCAACCGGGCGGGAAGGCTCTTCGGCCAGGGAGGACGAGTCTTTGGTGATCATGGAGGCTCCTCTGACAGGCTCTGGTATACCGCAAATCGATTGTAGGCTGGCTTGGTCGTCCGGTAAAGGCAGGAGGAGTCGATGAAGGCGGTGCGCATGCGCGAGTCGGGGGGAGTGGAGAAGTTTGTCTACGAGGACGCCCCCGACCCGCTGATCGCTGCCAACGAGGTGCTGGTGCGGGTGAAGGGCTGCGCCCTCAATCACCTGGAGTGGTAGTGCCTTAGGGGGTGTCCTGTGGGGGGATGCAGATGGTCGTTGGTTGGGGTTATGCGTCGGCGATCAAGTCGCTGTTCGCCTGCTGGAGGACTTGGCACCACCAGGCCACTGTCTTGCGATCCCAGTGTCCCCAGCCATCCTCTACCGTTTTCAAAACCGATTGCACCGTCATGTAGCCGCGGCCCCTGCCTGGTTGAAGTTCACCGACGTAGATGGGGGTGCCAGGGTCGATCTGGCCGCGCATGACGCTCAGCTTGATCGCCGTCCAGTTCGATGCCAGCGACTCTTGCAGCGCGGACGGGGGCTTGCTCAATGGGGATGTAATGAGGGCTCTGATTCCCTGAAGCAGAGCGGATATCGCGCGAATCACGGCTGCTTACCTCCCGCTATGTCCTCTTGGCGATGCCGACCGCCATCGCCAAGAGGTGAACAAGGGCCGCACCTCCTCAACATCAGGCTAGCACTTTGGCCCTGATGTGTTACATGACAGCAGGGTGAAAGGGGGTAGAAAGCTGGTTAAAGAAGGCTGCTCCATTCGGGTTGCTGGTGCCCTAGGCCTGGCCCCAGCCGGCGCCGCCGGGCGTCTCCAGGGTGAGGCGATCGCCCTCCCCCACCGCCATCTAGCATTTGGACGGCAGCTCAATGTCCTGGCCGTCGCGCCGCTGGAGGGCGTTCCGCCCCGGCTGGCCGGGCGAGCCGCCAGCCAGTCCCCAGGGCGAGAGGCGTCGCCGCTCGGAGACGATGGTCAGCGTCCCCGTCGCCAGGAACTGCCAGCGGCGGACGATGCCGTCGCCGCCGCGCTGGCGACCGTGGCCGCCGCTCCCTCGCCGCAGGCCGTACTCCAGGATGCGGAAGGGATAGGTCATC